>NZ_JBEXUS010000036.1:0-78156 GCF_040614455.1 Nocardia sp. NPDC005978 | reverse complement strand
CCCGGTTCTTCCCTCCCTCCGCTCCTCCGCTTCGCTCCCCCGCTCCACTCGGTCCAGAACCGGGCGGGCCGCGAACTCCGGGGTGAGGTTCTGCGGGGGTGGGGTTTCGGTGGGGCACGGTTCCCGGCGTCGTCATGCGAGGATTGCTCTCGTTGTGGGAGCAGAGGAGCGTGGGTGGAATGTCGACACTGAGCGATCTACTGGCCGAGCACACCGATCTACCGGGTGCGGCCGTCGATCATCTGCAGCGAGTGGTGGGGGACTGGCAGTTGCTGGCCGACCTGTCGTTCGCCGACCTGCACCTGTGGGTCGGGACGGGGCCGATCACCGACGGCGCGGACGTCGTGTGCGTCGCGCAGTGCCGGCCGACCACCGCGCCCACCGTGCACCCGGAGGACCTGGTCGGATCGCTGGCCAGTAAAGAGGCCTTCGCACAGATCTTTCAGGCGCTGCTCACCGGTGAGATCGATCGCGTCGACTCCGACGGCGAGGTCGCGGGGGTCTATCACCCGCATCCGGTGGCCGCGATTCGCGAGGCCATTCCGGTGCGCGTCGGCGACGACGTGATCGCCATCCTCGGCCGCGACACCGACGTGCAACGCCGAAAGATGCGCTCCAGCTTGGAGATCGCGTACATGTCCTGCGCCGACGATCTGTGCCAGATGGTCGCGGACGGCACGTTCCCGGCGCTGGAGGATCGCACGGGTTCGCACTCGAGCCCGCGCGCCGGTGACGGTTTCATCCGCCTCGACACCGACGGCATAGTCGACTACGCCAGCCCCAACGCCCTTTCGGCCTACCACCGCATGGGATTACAGAACGACCTGGTCGGCCAGGATCTGGCGCTGACCACCCGCTCGCTCATCACCGATCCCTTCGACGCGCAGGAGGTGGTCGGCGACATCCAGGCCGCGCTCGCCGGAAAGGCCGGGCGCAGAATGGAAGTCGAGGCGCGCGGCGCCACGGTCCTGCTGCGCACGCTGGTGCTGCGCCCGCACGCCGAACTCGCCGGCGCGGCCGTGCTGGTCCGCGATGTGACCGAGGTCAAGCGCCGCGACCGCGCGCTGCTGTCCAAGGACGCCACGATTCGTGAGATCCACCATCGCGTGAAGAACAATCTGCAGACCGTGGCCGCGCTGCTGCGCCTGCAGGCCCGCCGCACCGAGAACGAGGAGGCGCGCCTCGCGCTGACCGAGTCGGTGCGCCGGGTGACCTCGATCGCCTCGGTGCACGAAATGCTGTCCATGTCGGTTGACGAGGAAGTCGATCTGGACGAGGTGGTGGACCGCCTGCTGCCGATCATGGCCGACGTGGCGACCGTGCACACCGCGCGTATCAAGGTGCGCCGGGCGGGATCGCTGGGCGTGTTCTCCGCCGAGCGGGCGACGCCGCTGGTCATGGTGCTCACCGAGCTGGTGCAGAACGCCATCGAGCACGCCTTCGATTCGGGCGAGAACGGTACGGTCACCATCCGTTCCGAGCGTTCGGCGCGCTGGCTGGACGTCATCATCAGCGACGACGGGCGCGGGCTGCCGGACGGTTTCAGCCTGGAGGCGTCGGACCGTCTGGGCCTGCAAATCGTCCGCACTCTGGTGACGGCCGAACTCGGCGGTTCGATCGGCCTGCACCCCGGCGCGGACATCGGCACCGACGCGGTGCTGCGGGTACCGCTCGGCCGGCGTTCGGCGCGCTGATCCACCCGAAACGGACGCCGACAAAACCGAACAGGCGCACCATTCCTGAGATAAACCTGTGAGGGTCTCGCCACATTCGTGGCGGGGCCCTCTCGCCATTCTTGGATAAGCGATTCCATTGACCGGGAATTGTTCTTGTGTACAACAATCGCCGGCGCACTTGTTTGCGGCCCGATCGTTATCGGGTGTGCGAACCGGGTCTCTTACACACTGAAGCCCGGCACCTGTGGTGGTGCCGGGCCGAATTGCGTTTTGGCCGTAGGGCTGGGCCAAAACGCCAGGTTGCCGTCTTGTCGGTCGAGTACCGGCTAGACGACGCTGCGGGTGCGGGTGCGCGCGTTGCGACGCTTGAGAGCGCGACGCTCGTCCTCGCTCATCCCACCCCATACACCGGCGTCCTGCCCGGACTTCAGGGCCCAGGACAGGCAATCGGCGGTGACAGGGCAGCGAGCGCAGACCAGCTTGGCATCGGCAATCTGCGCGAGCGCAGGACCACTGTTACCCACCGGGAAAAACAGTTCGGGATCCTCGTCGCGACAGATGGCCTTGTGGCGCCAGTCCATTCCTCTGCTCCTTTGCTAGGGCATGCACATGGCTGTGCCCCTCGGGGTTTGTGGTCCGTTCACTTGTGCGACTCGAATGTTTCCGCACGGTTGCTTGTGAATGCTTTCACGAACACCGTAGATGTCAATAGATACTTGGTGCACCGTGGGGAAGCTCACGCTGTAAGGCCCCTACAAGACGGGCCTGCCGGATCATTTGTACTCGGTCTAGCGGGTTTTCGCAGCACAACCGCAAGGTTTCTCAGGCGGGTCCAGCCGACTAGGGCTTCGGCGCGACCACATCGAGGATATCCGGCACGGCTGTGAAATTCACCATGTTGCGCCGACCAATGAAGTCGCCATCGATTTGCAACCCGATGGGTTCGTCGACCTCGACGCGCACGCCCGGCACGTCGTCCGCCCGGAACAAATTGTGTCCCTTGGGATTTCCATTGCTCGCCAGCAACTCTCTGGCGATCAACAGTGTAGGCAAGACTCCCATGGTTCGCATGGCAAACACTCCGAGACCCGACTCGAAGGAGGTGCCCGGGTTCGTCACCACGGGCGTGCTGTCGAGGTATGTCCAGGGGCTGGTGTTGGTCACGAAGGCGTAGTGCACCTCCGTGACCGGTTCGTGACCTGGAATGACCAGGCGGACACGGGGATCGCGGCGCTGGGCGCGGAAGAACTGCTTGACCGTGGTGCGCAGGTACCGGGCCGGGGTGGCGGCTTTGCCGTTGGCGCGCTTGGCATCGATGGCCTCGCACACATCCGCGTCCAGGCCGACGCCGGCGCTGAAGGCGAACCAGCGATCGTCGGCGACGCCCAGTCCGATGCGGCGGTCGGTGTCCAGTGCGAGCAGATCGATGAGCTGGTTCGTGGCGGTCACCGGATCGGGTTCGATGCCCAGCGAGCGCGCGAACACATTGGCCGACCCGCCGGGGATGACGCCGAGCCGCGGCAGCCACTCGCGCGGGGTCTGGCCGGGCAACGGCAGGAAGCCGTTGATGGTCTCGTTCACGGTGCCGTCGCCGCCGTGCACGACGATCAGGTCCATCCGGTTGTCGGCCGCCCAGCGCGCGAGTTCGGCGGCGTGACCACGGTGTTCGGTGTGTGCGACGGTGAGCTGGGTGCGGGATTCCAGCGCGTGAGCGAGCAGATCGCGAGTTGCCGGGGTCGTCGAGGTGGCATTGGGATTCACGATCAGCAGCGTCCGCACGGCGTCCATCTTGCCCGTTGCCTTGCCCGGCCCATTCCGCAACCCGGAGTTTGTGGTCGACGATCAACCCCAACCTCGTGGTTCGTGGCCCGCCCGGCAACCCGGTGTTTGTGGTCGGCGATCGACCCCAACCGTGTGGTTCGCGGCCCGCCCGGTTCTGGACTGAGTGGAGCGGGGGAGCGAAGCGGAGGAGCGGAGGGAGGGAAGAACCGGGTCACGAGGGCCGCGAACAGCCCGGAGCGCAGCGTAGGGCAATCAAGCAGAGCCGTAGGCTGGGTGCCGTGGCTGAGCAGAACGGTGGAGACGCGCACGTCTCGGTGGTGCCCGGGACGATGCGGGCGGCCGGTGCGCTGGTGACCGTGCAGGGTGCGGTGGGCGTGATCGTGGCGTTGGTACTGATCCTGCGCGCGGCGACCGGCGCGGACCAGCACGTGGTGAACGGGTACGCGACCGCCGCGTGGTTGATCATCCTCGCGGGCGCGGTGCTGGCCGCGGGCCTGGGACTGCTGCGCGGGCAGCGCTGGGGGCGGTCGATCGCGGTGATCGCGCAGCTACTGCTGCTGCCGCCGGCCTGGTACATGCTGACCTCGCATCAGCCGGGGTACGGCATCCCGCTGGGCATTTCCGCGATCGTGGCCCTGGGGCTGTTGATGGCGCCGGCCTCGAGTCAGTGGATGGCCGCCGGTTACGACACCTCGGACTAGTCTCCGGGTCGAAACTGTGGTTGCCGATGGGTAACCACTCTCGCGGGGTCCGTAAACCCGGCTGAATGCGCCGGACAGCGGTTTTGGTCAGTCGTCCATATGGTTGCGGCTGGTCGGCCGGTTTCGATCCGCGGTGGCGATCTCCGAGCTAACTCGAGACGGCCGATTCGGCCCCGTTATTCCACTTGACCGCGGACCGAACCTGTGGATCACCTCGGACCCGGGCCACGGCCGAATCGCTCTGTCGCTCGCGGGCCGAGTCCCCTCACCGCCGCCGGCCCGGTCACTCCGCCGCGTGCTCGGCCAGCCGGGTCAGGGCCGGACCGGCCAGCCGGTACCCCTGCCACTCGCTCTGCAGATCCGCGCCGATCGCCTCGTAGAAGTCGATCGACGGCTTGTTCCACTCCAGCACCGACCACGCCACCCGGCTGTAACCCCGGTCCACGGCCTCGCGGGCCAGCGCGGCCAGCAGGTCGCGGCCCAGGCCCAGACCGCGGGTCTCCGGTTTGACGTACAGATCCTCCAGGTAGATCCCGTGGACGCCGTCCCAGGTGGAGAAGTTCAGGAACCAGATGGCGCAGCCGACCACGCCGGTCTCGCCCGGGCCCTCGGCGACGTGGGCGAACACGGCGGGGGAGGGGCCGAACAGCGCGAGTTCGAGCTGCTCCGCGGTGAGCGTGCACTCCTGGCGCGCCTTCTCGTACTCGGCGAGGTCGTAGACGAGTCCCACCAGGGCCGGGATGTCGGCGGGTGTGGCACGGCGGATCATGGCTGCCCCTTTCAGCGGTAGGGAGTCAGGTTGTGCGCGAGGATCGTTCGCGCGTGATAGTCGTGCCCGAGGACGGTGATCGCCGCCGTGGACAGGAAGAATCTGCGGCCTTCGATCACCCCGAACTCGGCCCAGCGGGCGATCAGCACGCGGGAGAAGTGACCGTGCCCGACCAGAACCACGTCGCGCGCGGCCAATTCGGGCAGCACCGAGTCCAGGACGCGGTCCGCGCGGCGGCCGACCTCCGCGGCGGTCTCGCCCTCGGGGACGGGGGTGGTCCACACGGTCCAGTCCGGCACGGTGCGCTGGATCTCCACCGTGGTCAGGCCCTCGTACGCGCCGTAATCCCACTCGGCCAGGTCGTCGTCGATGCGCACATCGGTGAGGCCGGCCAATTCGGCTGTGCGCGTGGCGCGTTGGCGCGGGCTGCTGAGCACCAGCGGGTCGCGCAGGCGCAGGTCGTCGAGGAGTTTGCCCGCCGCCAGCGCCTGTTGCTCACCGGTCGGTGTCAGCGGAATGTCGGTGCGACCGGTGTGCCGGCGCGCGGCCGACCACTCGGTTTCGCCGTGTCGCAGCAGTATCAATCGAAAATCGTGCGCTGACATGAACTCGATCATGCCGGATGGCGCGCGCCCGCCCGCTTAGCCGGGAGGGGGGTGTTCGCCACACCCGTCCGGCGATGGCGGGCGCGCCCGGCCGGATCAGCTCGCGGCCAGGGCGAACAGGGTGTCGCCGCGGCGTTCGAGCACGGTCGGGCCGATGGCCATCAGGGAGATCGGCTCGTCGTGGTAGTCGCTGCGCTGCACCGAGATTCGCTGTGTCTGCGCGCCGGTGACGGGGTCTAGGGCGGCCAGTCCGTCGCGGACCGGGACCAGCAGCTTGCCCGAGAGCAGCGTGGGGGTGCCCAGGACCTGGGGAATGCCCCAGAGCGGCTCCAGCGTCGAGCCGTTGAGGGCGACCAGGTTCTCGCCGGTGAACACGAAGTAGTTGGCGCCCACCCGCGATACGAAGGCGTCCGCGGCCAGCGGGGCCGAAAGCTGATGGGTGGCAACGAGATTGCCGGAGACGTCGTAGATCGCCAATTGCGGTGCGGTGGACTCGGTTCCGGGCAGGTAGACCGCGACCCGGCTGTCGGATACCGCGATCGCACGGGCGCCGCCGACCGCCGCACCGGGCTCGGTGAGGATGTGCGAGCTGTGTTCCTCGGGGGTGGTGCTGTCCTTGGGCGCGGGATTGAGCACGGTGAGCCGGTCCGAGGTCTCCCGGGGGCAGCGTTCGAGGACCGCCAGCCGGCTCGACGCCGAGGCGGCGGACAGCAGCGTGCAGCCCTGCCGGGGCTGGGTGCGCGGGTTCACCGGCGCGTCCACGTACCCGTATTCCAGGGTGCGCACCAGGTCCGAGCGCCACATCTCCAGCCGGTTCGCGCCCAGCGCCAGGGTGTAGGTGCCGTCGACCGAGAGCTGCACCTGATCGTCCATGTAGCTGGAGCGCGCGGTCAGCCGCGCGCCGGTGTCGGCGTTGAGCAGCGTGGTCTCCGAGCAGCCGCGGTCGTCGCGATAGGTGGCGATCACGGTCCCGAACTGGGATTCGACCGCGCACAGCGGCCTATCCCGCTGATACTTCCAGACCTGTTCCCCCGTAGCGGGATTGCGCCCGAGCACGGTGTCCCCGTCGCCGGTGACCGCGACCCCGCCGACCGCGATGGCCCGCTCGGCCGCGCCGTCCGCGGCCTGCCACACCTCGCGCATGGCCGCGGGCAGTTTTTCCGGTGTGGGCGGGGCGGACAACGTCTGATCCGCCACCACCGACTCGGTGGCGCGAGCGTCGCTGTTCCACCACACCACGCCCGCCGCGATCGCCACCAGGGCCGCGATCGCGACAGCGGTCAGAATATCGGCGCGCGTTCGCCGCTCAGGTGCGAGCACGACAGCGAGACTATCCGATCCCCCGGGCGGCATCGATCGCGTGCCGGATCGCGCCGCCGCGCGGATCCGCGGGAAGCCCGTGCGCGCGGCCCGCGTCCGAGGGATCGGGCGTCGGCGGTCAGGGGAATCGGTCGTCTCGGTCCCGGGGAGCGGCGGGCGGCTCGGCGGGACGGACCAGGCCGTGCCGATGCGCGTACACGACCGCGTGAATGCGGTCCCGAACTCCCAGTTTGGCCAGGATCCGCGAGACGTGGGTCTTGACGGTCTCCTCGCCGACGCCGAGGTCGGCCGCGATCTCGGCGTTGCTGCGCGCGTCCGCCAGCAGGAACAGCACCTCGCGCTCGCGCGCGGTGAGTTCGGCCAGTTCGGGCGGTTGCGCCGGCGGGGTCAGGTCCCGTACGAGGCGCGCGGCCAGCCGCCGGGTCATGGACGGGTCGATGACGGCGTCGCCGCGCATCGCGACGCGGATCGCCGCGACCAGTTCTTCGGGCGCAAGGCTTTTCAGTAGGAAGCCGCTGGCCCCGGCGGTGAGGGCGCGGTGCAGGCCCTCCTCGCTGTCGTAGGTCGTCAGCACCAGCACTCGGGTGCCGCCTGCGGCGACGATGGCCTCGGTCGCGGCGAGGCCGTCGAGTTTGGGCATGCGCACGTCCAGGATCGCCACGTCCGGGCGCAGGCGGGCGGCGGCCTCGATCGCGGCGCGGCCGTCACCCACCTCGGCGACGCATTCCAGATCCGGGTGGGCGTCCACGACCGCGCGCAGGCCGGAGCGGAACATGGTGTGATCGTCGGCGATCAGGACGCGAATGTTCATGCCGCTCCGATCGGGACCGACACCCGGATCTCCCAGTGCTCGCCGGTGGCGTCCAGGCCGGAATCGACCGTGCCGCCGAACAATTCGACTCGGCGGCGCATGCCGTCCAGGCCGCGCCGCGGGGACTTGCCCGATCCGGGCGAGCCCTGACCCGGCGCCGAACCGGTGTTCGGCGGCGGCGGAACGGGATTCCTCTCGCGCAGCTCCACCCGGGTCGGGTGGTAGTGGATCTCCAGCTCCGCCGGATCACGGCCGTGCCGCAGCGCGTTGGTGAGCATCTCCTGGACCACGCGATAGAGCATGACGTCCAGCGACTGCGGCAGCACCGGCGGCTCGCCGGTGATCCGCAGTCGCACGGTCGAACCCGCCGCCCGGACGCGCTCCAGCAGTTCGCCGATGTCGACCAGCCCGGGCCGGCGCTGCCCGTCGTCGCGGCCGTGTAGCAGATCCAGCTGGCGGCGCAGGTCGACCATGGCCGCGCGGGAGCTGGTCTCGACCGCGGACAGCGACCGCACCGCCGCGGCGTCGTCGGTGTGGGACAGGGCTATTCGCGCGGCCCCGGCGTGCATGCCGATGGCGCTGACGTGGTGGGTGATCACATCGTGCAGATCGCGGGCGATGGCGGCGCGCTCGTCGACCAGTGCGCGGTCGAGTGCGGCCAGTTGGTCGCGCTGCCGAAGTCGTTCGCGCTGTTCGAGTTCGGCGATGTACGCGCCGCGCGCGGTGGTGTACCGGCCCACCAGCCACGGCACCACGCCGCCCGCCGCCGCCAGCGGGAACAGGCGCCAGTCACGCGCGAGGATCCCGCCCGCCAGCAGGTTCGTCACCGCCGCGGCCGCGGCGAGCAGCGCCACCGTGCCCACCGAGGTGAACCCGCTCAGCCAGGCTCCGGCGCGATAGCCCGCCACCAGGAAGCCGACGTCGGGCACCCGCGCGGGCAGGTCGTGGTGGTTCGCGAACACGGCTATCGCGACCTGGAGCGCGGCCTGCACGATCGCCACCGTCACCACGGCCCGGGTGGCGGGCGCGGCGGCCAGCGCGAGGTCCGCCGCGATCACCGCGGCGGCCAGCGTCCAGGCGAGCGCGGGCGCGGCGCCGAACGCGCCGCACAAACCCAGCTGCGCGGTGTCGACCACCGCGGCCACGATCGCGACCACCAGCGACTGCCGGGTCAGTGACCTGGTCACATCCACGTCGGTCCCGTCCTTTCCCCGGCGGTCGTGTCGAGCGGACGCTACTCCCGGCCGCGGTGGTCCCCCGTGCGGGGGATGCGCAATCCCCCGTCGGCGCGACGACCGCGGGCGGCCCGCTCGGTAGCGTCGAGATATCGCCGCCGAGCAGGAGTTTTCTTTCAGGAGCCGCTATGGACAAAGACGCTTTCATCTACGCGCTGCCCGCGTTCGCGGTGCTGATGCTGATCGAATGGATCGCCGACCGTCGTGATCCCGATCGGCCCGCCAACGGCATCTCCGGGCGCGACACCGCGTCCAACATCGCCACGTTCGCGCTCAGCCGGGTGGCCAAACCCGTTCTGGCCCAGCTGCTTCCGTTCTCGGCGGTGGTGCTGGCCGCGGCGCTCACGCCGTTGAGCCTGGCCGCGGGGACCTGGTGGGTGTGGCTGCTCGGGCTGGTAGTCACCGATTTCTGCTACTACTGGGCCCATCGCGCCGATCATCGAATCCGGCTGCTGTGGACCTCGCACAGCGTCCATCACTCGAGCCGGTTCTTCAATTTCTCCACCGCCATCCGGTTGCCCTGGGCGCATCCGGTCGCCCAGCAGCTGCGCGGCCTGGCCTGGGTGCCCGCCGCCCTGATCGGCCTGCCCGTATGGATGATCTTCGCGTTGCAGAGCATCGGCCTGCTCTACCAGTTCCCGATCCACACCCAGCGGGTCCGGACCCTGCCCCGCCCCCTGGAGTTCGTGTTCAACACCCCCGCCCACCACCGCGTCCACCACGGCTCCAACCAGCCCTACCTGGACAAGAATTACGGCGGCGTCTTCATAGTCTGGGATCGCCTGTTCGGCACCTTCGCCGCGGAAACCGAACCGATCCGCTACGGCCTGACGAAAGACATCGGCACCGACAACCCCCTGAAACTGAACTACACCGAGCTCCTGGACCTGGTCCGCGACGTCCGCACCGCCACAACCTGGCGTTCCCGCCTGACCTACGTCTTCGGCCCACCCGGCTGGACCGAACCCCCCACCCCGGCCCAGCTTCCGGTGCCGTCCCCCGAACCCGAACGAGCCGCCGCTCCGGTCTGATCCTCACGCCCCGGCCGTATCCTCGCAGCGGTGGTGCGGGGCTCCCTCCGGGTACGGAAAGCGCCGTGGCCGAGAAGATCCAGCGATCGACTGCGACATCTCCGGTACGGGGCGGCAGTTCCTACCGGGTCGTGCGGGTGCCGAGGGCGAGCGAGCCGATACCGCAATAGTCGGTCGCGAGCGGGTGGTGGCGAGTCCTACCCGAGTGTCGGCGGCGTGGTGGTCGACAGGGTGCGGCGGTAGACGAGGGAGTCGCGCCGGCTGAAACCCGCCCGCCGGTAGAGGCGGTTCGCGGACTCGCGCGAGGGCCTGGACGTGAGGTCGACCGTGCGGGCTCCGGCCGCACGGTAGAGCTCGACCGCCGCGCGGGTTCGATTGTCTTTCAAACTGTTTCGGGATACGTGCGGGTGATAGAACCTGTGTTGTGATGTATTCCCGTGGCGAGCCACCGACCCCGCGCCGTTCGGAGTCGTTTTGGCAGACCTACGCCCGGCCCGTCGGTTGGGTTATCGGAAGCGTCGGTGCGGTCGGGCTGGTCGGCTGGCTGACAGACGGGAATCATTCCGCCGCGGTACTGGCGGCGATGATGCTCGCCGCACCGGCGAGCATCATCGCGCTGATCGTCTTCCTGGTCAGGGCTGTAAGCCAACCGCGACATGTGCCTCTGCCACCACTCCCCACAATGTCACCGATGCCGGTGCGCCAGGGACCGCCTCCCGGTTGGTATTTCGACTCGCCGGGCATCGAGCGTTGGTACGACGGTCAGGTGTTCACCGATTTCAAGCGTCAGACCCCGAACCTGTAGAACGCCTTACCGCGTCAGCAGCCGGCACGGCCTTCATGGGCCCGCGGATACGCGTTCGGCCGGGCTGTGGGACAGCCCGGCCGAACGGTTCAGGGGTTGTGCGGTTAGGCGACTTCCGCGGCGGCCTTGCGGGTGCGGCCCTTGGCGGGGGTCGCGGGGAGGGGCTCGGCGGCCGCTTTCGTTGCCTTTTTCGCCTTGGCGGGGGTTTCGGCCTTCTTGGCGGTCTTCTTCGCCTTCGGCGGTTCGGGCGCCTCGGCGGCCTTCTTGCCTCGGGTGGCCTTGACCGGTTCGGCGGCGGGCTTCTCGGCCTTCTTCGCAGCGGCCTTGGCGGGCTTGGCTGCTTCGGGGGCCGGGGCCTTCTTGGCGCGTGTTGCCTTGGCCGGGGCCTCGACTGCCGGCTCGGCGACCTTGGACTTGGCCGCCCGGGTCGGCTTGGCGGGAGCCTCGGCGACCTCGGCGGTCTTCTTCGCGCGGGTCGCCTTGACCGGCTCGGCCGCCTCGACGGCCGGGGCCTTCTTGGCTCGCGTTGCCTTGACCGGGGTTTCGGCTGCTGGCTCGGTGCTCTTCGCGGCGCGGGTGCGCTTGGCGGGAGCGGCCGGTTCCGCGACCTCGGCGGACTTCTCGGCGCGGGTGGTCTTGGCCGGGGCCTCGACCGCCGGAGCCGTGGCCTTGGCTGCGCGGGTCGCCTTGGCGGGGGCCTCGGCGGCCTTCGCAGACCGAGTTGCCTTGGCGGGCGCGGCGGTTTCCGCCGCCGCGGGCTCGGCGGCGGCAGCCGCCTTGCGAGCGCGCGTCGCCTTCGCCGGTGCGGCGACCTCCGCAGCCGGAGCCGCCTTGGTCGCACGCGTCGCCTTGACCGGCGCCTCGGCGGCGGGGGCCGCCTTCGTGGCGCGGGTGGCCTTGGCCGGTGCGGCTTCGGCGACCGGTGCGGTCTTGGCTGCGCGGGTGGCCTTGGCTGGAGTGGCTTCCGCGACCGGTGCGGTCTTGGTCGCGCGGGTGGCCTTGGCTGGAGTGGCTTCCGCGACCGGTGCGGTCTTGGTCGCACGGGTGGCCTTGGCCGGAGCGGCCTCGGCGACCGACGCGGACTTGGTCGCGCGAGTTGCCTTGACCGGGGCCTCGGCGACCGCCGCCGCCTCCGTCGCGGGTGCCTCGGCCGCCGGGGCGGCCTTGCGCGAGCGCGTCGCCTTGACCGGTGCCTCGGTGAGTTCGGCCGCCGGTGCGGCGGCCTCGCTCGCGGCGGACTTCCGGGTGCGGGTGGCCTTCACCGGGGCGGCTTCCTCGGCGGCCGGGGCCGCCTCGGCCGTGCGCGTCGCCGCGGTTGCCGGTGCCGCCTCCGCCGTGGTTGCGGTCGCCTTGGCCGTGCGCTTGCGCGCGGGGGCCTTCGGCTCTGCGATTTCCGAAGCGGCGGAAGCGGTTTCGGCTACAGCCGCCGGTGCGGCTGTCGCCTTGGCCGCCTTGCGGCGAGTGGTGGCCGGGGCCGCGGGAGCCTCGGTGGCAGGTGCCGCCGGGGTCTGTGCGGCCGGAGCCGTCGAAGCGGTAGCCGTGGCCGCCGGAGCGGTCACTGCGGCCGCGGGAGCGGTAGCCGTAGCTGCCGGAGCGGCGGTGGCCGCTTCGACCACGACGATCGAGCCTTCGCTCGCGCTGCCCGCCGCCTTGGTGGCCCGTCTGCGGCCGGTGGCCCGGACGGGAACGACCGGCGCCGGTTCCGGGGAAACGGCCGCGGCGGTTGTGGATTCGACCACGACCTCACCCGGGGCCTGGGCCGGGCGGCTCGCGCGCCGCCGGCCGGTGGCCTCGGCGGGGGACGCAGTCGCGGTGATGTCCTGTGCGGCAACATCATTCGCGGCTGTACCGGCAGGCGCGCCGGTGGCGGACGTACCCGGTGCGGTGTCGGCGGAAGCGACCGCCGTGGCCTCCGCGGCGCTGTCACGCTCGCTTGCCTCCGGCTTGACCGAATCGGCCGAGCGGCGGTTGCGAGTACGGGTGCGAGCGGTGCCCTTGTCGGCCGCGTCGCCGGAGGCGGCCGGGCCGCCGAGAACGGCGTCCTTGGCGGGGCCTTCGGTCACCGGCGTCGTCGCGGCGGGGGCCGCCGAGAACTCGACGGCGGAGACCGCCGCGAAGCCGTTGCCGTTCGCCGCCGCACCGTTGCCGTTGCCGTTGCCATTGGTGACGACGTTGTCGAAACCGTGTGCGACGGTGCTGCTGTCGGCCGACCCGGTGGCGGAATCGACACCGTTGACGCCGGCCCCACCGCGCCCGCGGCGACCGCGGCTGCGACGGGTGGATTCGCCGGAGCCGCTGTCGGCGGCCGGCGACTGCTGAGTATCGGTGACCGCCGCCGGTGCGACAGCCCCGGTGTTCTCGGTCGCGACGGTCGAATCGCTCTCGGTTGCGACGGCCGACTCGCCATCGGTCGCGACGGCCGCGACCTCGGCGGCCGCGCCGTTGCCACCCTTGTTGCGGCGGTTGCGGTTCCGGCGGCGGTTCCGGCCCTCGCGGACGGGCTCGGTGCGGCCGGACTCGTCGCGGTTCGCTTCGTCCCGGTCGGCGGTGTCGGCGTCGGCGGCGGAATCCAGTGCGACGGCCTCGCCGACCCACCCCTCCGACGCGTTCTCGTTCACCGAAACCGTTGCGGTGGAACCATTGTCGGATCCGCCACGGCCCCGGCGACGACGACGCCGGCGACCCGGCTTGTCCGAGCCGTCCTCGGACGCTCCCGAGTTACCTTCGGGCGCAGCCGATTCCGTTGCGATCTTGACGTCGGTGGCAGCCACCTCGGTCGCCGCGCCGGACTGCCCGCCGCGGGTGCGCTTGCGATTACGGCTACGCGGGGAACGGCTTTCGCGTTCCACCACGACCGCGTCGTCGTCCCGTTCCCGGGCCGGCGCGCTCTTGCGGACGGTGCCGGTGATCCCGGCGGGGATGCCGAGCTCCTCGTACAGATGCGCCGAGCGCGAGTACGTCTCCACCGGCTCGGGGATGCCGAGCTTGAGGGCTGCGTCGATGGAAGCCCAGCGCCGCAACTCATCCCAGTCGATGAGCGTGACCGCGACACCGGTGCGGCCCGCGCGGCCGGTACGGCCGATGCGGTGCACGTAGGTCTTCTCGTCCTCGGGGCACTGGTAGTTCACCACGTGCGTGACGTCGTCGATGTCGATGCCGCGCGCGGCGACATCGGTGGCGACCAGTACGTCGATCTTGCCCTCACGGAACTTCTTGAGCGCCTTCTCACGCTGCACCTGGTTCAGGTCGCCGTGCACCGCGCCCACGGAGAATCCGCGCTCGCCCAGATCGTCGGCGACCTTCTGCGCGGTGCGCTTGGTGCGCGCGAAAATCATGGTCGCGCCGCGGCTCTCGGCCTGCAGGATGCGGGCGATGAGCTCGCTCTTGTCGAGCGCGTGCGCCCGGTACGCGAACTGGGTGATGCGGTCGGTGATGGTGGAGTCGTGCGGCTCCTCGGCCCGAATGTGCGTGGGCCGGTTCAGGAATGTGCGCGCCAGGCTGATGATCGGACCCGGCATGGTGGCCGAGAACAGCATGGTCTGACGCTGCTCCGGGACCATGTTCAGCACGCGCTCGATGTCGGGCAGGAAGCCCAGGTCGAGCATTTCGTCGGCCTCGTCGAGCACCAGCACCTGGACCTTGCCCAGGATCAGATGGTTCTGCTGGGCCAGATCCAGCAGTCGCCCGGGGGTGCCGACCACGACGTCCACGCCGGCGCGCAGCGCGGCGATCTGGGTGTCGTAGGGGCGGCCGCCGTAGATGGCGTGCACCCGCAGCGGCGTGCCGTCCTGGGTCTTGACGTACTTGCTGGCGTTCTCCAGATCCTCGGTGACCTGCACGCACAGCTCACGCGTCGGCACGATGATCAGTGCGCGCGGGGTGCCGTCCAGGGGAATGGTGCCCGAGGTGTCCGAGGCGACACGGTCCAGCAGCGGGACGCCGAAGCCGAAGGTCTTGCCCATGCCGGTGCGGGCCTGACCGATGAGATCCTCACCGGCCAGTGCGAGCGGCAGGGTGAGTTCCTGAATCGCGAAGGTGCGTTCGATGCCGATATCGGCGAGCGAGCGCACGATGTCGGGATTGACGCCCAGTTCGGCGAAGGTGGGGGCGGTATGGGTTTCGTCGAGCTCCGCGGTCAGTAGCGTGTCGGCCACACCGGGTTCCTGCTCTACGGTGATCTTGCTCAGGGTTCGTGCCTTCCTCGTTTTATCGCGTCTCGCGCGCACGAGGTGTGGGGCGGACCGGTCGGTCCGCGACGACCACTTGATCCGTTGGTCTGTCTCGCCGCTGCTGGGATGCCTAACCGGTGTTCGGTCCGGCATCGACCTGCGCGGCGGACAATGTTGCGGATCGGAGTGCGCGCACATTTTCCGTGGACTACGGCTGCTCGAGCACCGGTTCACGGGGTATCCGGCAAACTCGTTCGAGCGATATTCTCCGTTGTCTGCGGAGATTGTAGCGTGATACGGTCTTCGCTCTTTTTCCCGCCACCGCAATTGCCGGTGTGTATTGCACCGGTTGCGATGACCCCGGCGGATTCGGCCGCTGCCGCGCCGGGTTCGGCGATCGCGGCACCGGCTGCGGCGCACGGCAATTGACACCTTAGCGCGCTGTGCCAACCCCGGTGGACAAGTTGGATTCCTCACATACCTGATACAACGTGTAGCACTATGTGCGAAGTTGTGCGGGTGAGCTTGGCAGACACCGTGAGCATCGCCGCGCGCAACGCGTGGGCCCTGACCTTCGGCACCGGAATCGGTTCGCCCGAACCTACCCCGTCGACGGTGCTGTCCGTCGCGCCGCACCGCGAGCTGCGCCGCTACAACGGTTCCGGCGCCCAGGACCCCGCGGTCCTGCTGGTGCCGCCGCTGGCCGCGCCCGCGTTCTGCTTCGATCTGAGCCCCGAGCAGAGCATGGCCGCGTTCCTGCGCGACAGCGGCCGCGCGCCCTACCTGGTCGACTACGGCGACATCACCTTCGAGGACCGCCGCATGGGCTTCGAGGACTGGATCGACGACATCCTGCCGGAGTCGATCCGCCAGGTCTCGGCCGATCGCGGCGGGCAGCCCGTGGACCTGGTGGGCTGGTCGCTGGGCGGCGTGCTGGCGCTGCTGACCGCCGCCGCCGATCCCACCCTGCCGATCCGCTCGGTGACCGCGGTCGGCGCGCCGCTGAGCTACGACCACATGGTCGGGGTGCGCGAACTGCGCTCGCTGGCTCGCCTGGACGGCGGCCGGACCGCCACCGCGGCGATCCGCGCCACCGGCGGCGTGTCGGCGCAGCTGACCCGCCTCGCCTATCGCGCCACCGCCTGGGACCGAGAACTCAAGCGCCCCTTCTTCATTGCGAGCAATCTCGCCGACACCGCGACCCTGGAGCGGATGGCGATCATCGACCGTTTCCAGAATTCGCTGCCCGGCTACCCGGGTCGTTTCTACAATCAGCTCTGGGGCCGGTTCATGCTCAACAACGACATCGGCAAGGGCGTGGTGCGTTTCGGCGAGCGCCGGATCGAACTCGCCGCGGTGACCGTCCCGGTGCTGCTGGTCGGCGGCCCGAACGACGTCATCACCGCGGCCGCCGCGGTCCGGCACGGCACGACCACGCTGACCGGTTCGCCGGACGTGCGCTACGAGACCGCGCCGGGTTCTCACCTCGGCATTCTCACCGCGCGCGACACCACTTGGACGTACCTGGACAAGTTCCTGAGCGATCAGGAGTAGGCCGGGCCGTTCATCACAGCGGGCTAGGGTGGAGTCATGGGAGCAAACTCGTCAACTGCGCTCGGCGCTCCGTCGGATTCCGCCGACGGACTGATCGCCGCCACCCACCCCGGGGTCGCCGAACTTTTCGCGGTTCTCGCCTACGGTGAGATCTCCGCTTTCTATCGCCTGGCCGAAGAGGCCAAGCTGTCGCCGTCGCTGCGCGGCAAGGTGGCCGTGGCCAAGATGGCCGCCAACGAGATGGAACACTTCTCGACCCTCGAGAACGCGCTGGCCGCCCGGAACCAGGATGTCTTCGACGCCATGGCCCCGTTCGTGCGCGCGCTGGACGCCTATCACGCCTCCACCGACCCCTCCACCTGGCTGGAGTCGATGGTCAAGTTCTACGTCGGCGACGGCATCGCCGCCGACTTCTACACCGAGATCGCCGGCGCCCTGGCTCCCGAGGTCGCCGTGATCGTGCGTGACGTGCTCGCCGAGACCTCCCACTCGGAGTTCGTGATCGACGAGGTCCGACGGGCGGTGGCGCAGAATCGCTCCGAGCGCGACCGGCTGACCCTGTGGGGCCGGCGCCTGCTGGGCGAGGCCATCACCCAGGCGCAGTACGTCATGGCCCAGCGCGACGAGCTGACCGAACTGGTGCTCACCGCGACCGGCGACCTGAACGGCATCGCCACCCTCTTCGAGCACATGCAGGACTCGCACGCCGAGCGCATGCGCGTTCTCGGGCTCGGCTGAGTCCTAGTTCGCTGAGAGCGCAGGGCGGTCCATGCCGCCCGTAGCGCCCGCTGCACTAGCCTTGGCGAGGACAGCACAGGACTCTAGGTTCGGAGGTTGGCCGTGGAGGTCAAGATCGGTATTTCGGATAGCCCGCGTGAGCTGATCATCAACAGCGCGCAGACCCCCGCCGAGGTGGAGGCACTGGTGACCGGTGCGCTGCAGGGTGAGGCCGGCGTCGTGGCGCTTTCGGACGAGAAGGGCCGCAAGTACCTGATCCAGGCCACCAAGGTCGCCTACGTCGAGATCGGCGCCCCGTCCGCGGGCCGCGTGGGCTTCGCCGCAGTCTGAGCAAGCCACAAAAACGCCCCGCCGCGATCCGCGACGGGGCGTTTTCACGTTACGAGCCAACTGATTTCGTGAGTTCGGGGTAACTCCGGGAGTACCCCCGAAATGGTTTCGGCACCCAACCGCACCACGCGAATGGGACAGGCGACGGCTCTCAGCCGTGCGCTAAATATTCGGGGAGGCGGGTCAGTGAGGCGGGTCAGTTGTCGATCGGGTGTAGCGGCACGTGCGACAGGCCGCCCCAGCACAGCGAGACCGTGGTGTCGACCGCTTCGTCCTTCGGGATCGGGCGATCGGCCTCGAGCCAGTAGCGCGCGCTGAACTGGCTGGCGCCGACCAGACCGACGGCGAGTACGCGAGCGCGGTACGGGTCCAGGCCGGAGTCGTGCGCGACCAGGTCGAACACCGCGTCCACGCAGGCCTCGGTGGCCTGTTCGACCCGGCGCTGCACCTGCGGCTCGTTGGTCAGGTCGGACTCGAAGACCAGGCGGAAACCCTGGGTTTCGTGATCGACGAAGTCGAAGTACGCCTGGACGGCGGCGCGGACGCGCTGCTTGTTGTCGGTGGTGGAGCGCAGCGCCTGGCGCACACTCGACACCAGGGCGTCGACGTAGTTCTGCAGCACCGCCAAATACAATTCGAGCTTGCTCGAAAAGTGTTGGTAGAGCACAGGCTTGCTGACACCGGCGCATTGCGAGATTTCGTCCATGCCCGAGGCGTGGTAACCCCGCATCACGAAGACCTCGCCGGCCGCGGCAAGTAGCTGAGCGCGCCGTGCCTCCCGGGGCAGACGGGTCCCGCGCTTGCTGGGCGCCATGGCCTCGGATGACATGCGTGCGGTCATCCGGTCCACGAGGTCTGTCATTTTCCGATCTCCCAGTCGATTCCCGGCGGAAAGGATGGGTCACCGGGTATCTCCCGAACGATACTCGCTCGGGGCCCCGATGCCGATCCAGGTTCCGAATATTGGTGTGCTGGATGTTGGCGCGCTCCGGGTTCCGGAGGATGCGCTACCGCCTCGATTATGCGAGGCCGGTCACAAGTGTGGACCCGATGCCCGAATTTGTGAGTTCGATCTCCGCACTCGTGAGATATCTCGCAGCAAAGTCCGGGGCTCGCCGTCGCGGGCCATGTCGCGCCCGCGCGTCGAATCCGGCGGGTCGTACGGCCCCCGCGTGCTCGAGCCCGCACTGTGAGAGGCTTTTATGGTGACCGACCAAGGGGGCAACAACTCCGGCGGGCGCGATTCACGCCGTCCCGTGCAGATCGGTGCGCCGCGCGCCGTCACCGGAGCGGGCCCGAAGAATCTCGCCAAGCGCAAGGGGAGACCCACCGGCCCGATCTACGACCCGCTCGGTCTCTACGAGTCCGGCGCCGAGGTCCCGCCCGCGGGCCTGCACCCCGACGGTTCGGCCATCGCGGGCCCGTCCGGCGATCGCCTCCCGCAGCCGTACCAGCCGCTGCGCGCGAGCTGGGATCCGACCGCCCCGTCCGAGGCGGGCCGCGAGCGCCCCGATCGCGAGACCAAGAAACAGAGCATGTTCGGCCGCTTCGTCTCCACCTACGGCTGGCGGGCCTACGCGCTGCCGGTGCTGCTGGTGGTGACGGTCCTGGTCGGTGTCGACGCCCTGCGCGGCGGCGGCGAAAGTGTCGCCGGGGTACCGGGTTTCGGGCGTTTGAGCGAGCACGCCGACAAGACCGGCATCTACGGCGCACCGCCCAAGGGCGACGGCAAGTTCGGCAGTGATCTGCCCACCGGCGCGGTGCCCGGCGGCGGCCCGTTCACCGAGACCGGAGCCGGTATCTGGCACATGATCCCGGGCACGACGGCCCAGATCGGCACCGGCTCCGAGCACGTGTTCACCTACACCGTGGAGATCGAGAACGGTATCGACACTTCGGGTTTCGGCGGTGACGACTCGGTCGGCAAGATGGTCGACGCGACGCTGGCCAATCCCAAGAGCTGGACCCAGGATTCGCGATTCGGCTTTCGCCGCGTCGACGGCGGCGAACCGGATTTTCGCATCTCGCTGACCTCCCGGCAAACCACCCGCAAGTCCTGCGGATTCGACATTCCCATCGACTCTTCTTGCTACAACGCGGATTTGGGGCGTGTGCTGCTGTCCGAGGCACGCTGGGTGCGCGGCGCCCTGGCCTACGACGGCGACATCGGCTCGTACCGCCAGTACCAGATCAACCACGAGGTCGGCCACGCCATCGGGTACCACGAGCACCAGCCGTGCGAGGTGGACGGCGGGCTGGCCCCGGTCATGATGCAGCAGACCTTCGGTACCCGGAACAACGACATCGCGGTGCTGGACCCGGACGGCGTGGTCCCGATGGACGGCAAGAAGTGCCGCTTCAACCCCTGGCCGTACCCGCGCGGCTGACGGTGCCTAGGCTGGACGCATCACACGGCCCGGGTGATCCGATGGGAAGAACGCTCGGACTCGTGGTGTTGCACCTCTGAGCCGCGAGTACTCGGCGAATTCGATTGAGGAGTCCGCACACGTGACAGCATCGCATCCTTCCCTGCCGCCGCTGGTGGAGCCGGCCGCGGAGCTGACCCGGGACGAGGTCGCCCGCTACAGCCGCCACCTGATCATTCCCGATCTCGGGGTGGTCGGTCAGAAACGTCTGAAGAACGCCCGGGTGCTGGTCATCGGCGCCGGCGGGCTGGGTTCACCGGCCCTGTTGTACCTGGCCGCCGCGGGCGTCGGCACGCTCGGCATCGTCGAGTTCGACGAGGTGGACGCGTCCAATCTGCAGCGCCAGATCATTCACGGCGAATCCGATATCGGCCGGTCCAAGGCCGACAGCGCGCGCGATTCGATTCTGGAGATCAATTCCGGAATCACCGTGGAGCTGCACAAGATTCGCCTCGAGCCCGAGAACGCGATCGAGTTGTTCTCGCGCTACGACCTGATCGTGGACGGCACCGACAATTTCGCCACCCGTTATCTGGTCAACGACGCCGCGGTGCTGGCGCACAAGCCGTACGTGTGGGGCTCGATCTACCGCTTCGAGGGCCAGGTCTCGGTCTTCTGGGAGGACGCCCCCGACGATCGCGGCATCAACTACCGCGATCTGTACCCCGAGGCGCCGCCGCCGGGCATGGTCCCGTCCTGCGCCGAGGGCGGCGTGCTCGGCGTGCTGTGCGCCTCCATCGGCTCGATCATGGTGACCGAGGCGATCAAGCTGCTCACCGGCATCGGCGACCCGCTGCTGGGCCGGCTCATGGTGTACGACGCACTGGACATGACCTACCGGACCATCAAGCTGCGCCGCGATCCCCAGCGTCAGCCCATCACCGAACTCATCGACTACGACGCGTTCTGCGGCGTGGTGTCCGAGGAGGGGCAGGCCGCGGCCATCGGCTCGACCGTCACCGCGCGCGAGCTCAAGGAGATGCTGGACGCGGGCAAGGACGTGGCCATCATCGACGTCCGCGAACCGGTGGAATGGGAGATCGTGCGCATCGACGGCGCGACCCTGATTCCCAAGGACCGCATTCTGACCGGTGAGGCGCTGGCCGAGTTGCCGCAGAATCGCCCGATCGTGTTGCACTGCAAGACCGGTATCCGTTCGGCCGAGGCGCTGGCCGCGCTCAAGCAGGCGGGCTTCGCCGACGCCACGCATCTGCAGGGCGGCATCATCGCCTGGGCCAATCAGGTCGATCCCAGCCTGCCGGTCTACTGATCCGTTCCTCGGATCCGCGAATCGTGGTCGCGGGTCCGGGGCGTGCACCGGGCCGTAGCGCGGTCCGATGTCCGCTTCTGACGGCGCGTCTCGGGCGACACTCTGTGATGCGCGAGTCCGGCGCTTAAGACGCGCAACGGCGCGGGAGCGGTAAGTTACGCCCGTGACCATGACTGCTGTGGAACCTCCGGAGCACGTGCGCGCCACCTTCGGGTTGCGCGAAGTCGGCCCGGTTCCGCTGGGGAACTGGGACGGCGGCTGGCGCTGCGGAGATGTGGTGCTGAGCCCGGTGACCGATCACGCGCGGGCCGCGTGGTCGGCCAAGGTGCGCGAGACGTTGCGGGTGGACGGGCTGCGCCTGGCGCGCCCGGTGCGCGCCACGGACGGGCGCTACGTGGTGTCCGGCTGGCGCGCGGACACCTATCTCGAGGGTGTGCCCGAACCCCGCCACGACGAGGTGGTGTCGCTCTCGCTCCGATTACATCAGGTGACCGAACGTCTGGAGCGGCCGCGTTTCCTGGCCGTGGCCCCGGTCGCGCCCTGGGTGGACGTGGACGTCTTCGCGGCGGCCGATCGCGCCGCCTGGGAAACGGTTCCGTTGCGGACCCTCAAACTCGGCGGGTTGTTGCCGACCACGTCACCGGACGGTGACCGCAGTCTGCACGTGATCACTCAGCTCTCGACGCTGCGCAAGCCGGTGGCCACGCCGCCGCAGCTGGTGCACGGCGATCTGTTCGGAACCGTCCTGTTCGCGGGCGGTTCCGCGCCCGGGCTCACCGACATCACCCCGTACTGGCGTCCCGCGCCGTGGGCGGCGGCGGTGATCGTGGTGGACGCGCTGTCCTGGGGCGGGGCGGACGATGGTCTGCTCGAACGCTGGGCCGCCCTGCCGGAGTGGCCGCAGATGCTGGTGCGCGCGGTCATGTTCCGGCTCGCGGTGCACGCGCTGCATCCGCGATCCACCCCCGAGGCGTTCCCGGGGCTGGCGCGCACGGCGGACATGATCCGCCTGATTCTCTAGTCGCACCGGCGAAAGCACCGCCGGGCCGGCGAAAGAACCGCCCCGCCAACGAAAGAACTGTCGCGCCGAGTGAGAAGCTCGGCGCGACAGTCGTTGTCGATGTCCTCCGGGATCGCCGGGGTCATCGGATCCGGGCTCGCGGTGGGCGGGAGGTCCCCGCGAGCCGGAGTGCGGGGCCTACACGTTGGCGTAGGCGAGCGAGGGCACGCGCTGCACCGCGAAGGTGGTGCGCAGGTAGAACCACCAGGTGCCCGCGGCCATGGCGAGGAAGACGACGGTGTAGAGGGTGAAGGCGGGGTTCATGCTGCCGAAGTTGATGTTGGACAGGCGAAGTGCCTGCTGCACGATCCAGCCGCCGGAGGCGCCCACCGCGCCGATGACGCCGATGGCGGCGCCCGCCTGCCGCTTGGCCGAGATGAGCGCGGTGGCGGCGTCCTGGCCGTGCTCGGAGGCGTAGCGCTTGGCTTCGGCGCCGAAGATGGACGGGATCATGCGGTAGGTCGAGCCGTTGCCGATGCCGGTGAGCACGAACAGCAGCAGGAAGGCGATCAGGTACAGCGGGAAGCTCTTGGCCGCGAGCGCCGCCATGATCAGCAGTGTCGCCGCGGACATGCCCAGGAAGACGTACAGGGTCATCTTCGCGCCGCCGACCTTGTCCGAGATCCAGCCGCCGAACGGGCGGCTCATCGAGCCCACCAGGGCGCCCAGGAAGGCGAGGTTGCCGATGGTGCTCATCCAGCTGATCTTGGCCAGGTCCGGGAAGTTGGCCTTGAGCAGGGTGGGGAAGGCGAAGGAGAAGCCGATGAAGGAACCGAAGGTGCCGATGTAGAGCACCGACATGACCCAGGTGTGCCGATTGGTGAGCGCGGCCCGGTAGGACTTGCCATCGGCCTTGGCGCCGGTGAGGGAGTCCATGTAGCGCAGCGCGCCGAAGATGGCGAACAGGATGAACGGGATCCAGACCAGGACCGCCAGGGTGATGCCGAAGCGGTAACCGGCCGCGTCCTTGGCCATGATGTGCGTGCCGAGGGTGATGATCAGCGGGACGATCAGCTGGGTCTGGGCCACGCCGAGATTGCCGCCGGCGGCGTTGATGCCGAGGGCCGCACCCTTTTTCCCTTCGGGGAAGAAGAAGTTGATATTGGCCATCGACGAGGAGAAGTTACCGCCGCCGACACCGGCGATGGCGGCCAGCACCATGAACACCCACATGGGCGTGCTCGGCTGATTGATGAAATAGATGATGCCGAGCGCGGGCACCAGCAGCATGGCCGCGCTGAAGGCCGAGAAGGCCCGGCCGCCGAACTTCGGGATGGCGAAGGTGTACGGAATGCGCAGGGCCGCGCCGACCAGGGTGGGTGTGGAGGTCAGCAGCAGGGCGTTGCCGACGGCCGTGGGATTGCCCTTGCCGAGCCCTTCGAGGAACGAGAAACCCGCCGCGCCCATGGCGGTGACAATGCTGCCCCAGATGACCCAGATGCTGAATCCGAGATTTTCGGCGAATACCGAGAAAATAAGATTCTTGCGAGCGGTCTGTTTTCCCCCGTTGTCCCAGAATTCCTTATTGTCCGGATCCCAATGATCGATCCACCGCCCGCGCGTCTGATGCACGAATGCGGTCTCCGGAGCCTCTACGGTTGTCATGAGCAGCGTTCCTCTCGCACTGACGACCGCCCTCATCGTGATCTCCCGAAGTGGAATGTGTTTCCGGGAGTGGTCCCTGCGGTCGAAACAACCGTACGAAGCGCCGATTACAACGACGTCGCTTTCGGTGACGTCGAGGGCAATTCCGGCTCACGTTCGCGCGAGCACGATGGTGACCTTTCGGTTACCCGCGAGATTCAGCGGGCGTCCGGGTATTCGGCGATGAGGGATCCCAGGAAGCAGTCCGCGGCGCGGGCCGCGCGTTCGGAGTCGCCCGCGATGACGGCCTCCACGAGTTCGATGTGCTCGGCGTGGTACGCCTCGCCCGCCTTCTCCGAACGGGACCGGATGCCGGCCTCGATCACCGGCAGCAGCGAGTCGTAGAACTCGAGGTACACCGCGTTGTGGCTGGCGACCACGATGGCGCGGTGCAGCTGCACGTCGGCCTCGATGGCGGTCGCGAGATCGTCGTCCCAGGCGATCCGGCGTTCTTCCAGCAGCCGTTGCAGATTGGCGATGTCACCGGCGTCGCGGCGGCGCGCGGCCAGGGCGGCGGCGGTGGTGTCCAGGGCCTGGCGCAGTTCGAGGATGTCGCGCTGGTGGGCGTCGGCGAAGTATTCGGTGAGCGCTCCGCCGAGGGTGGAGGTGGAGATGACGTAGGTGCCCGAGCCCTGGCGGCGTTCGACCATGCCGGCGTGCACGAGCGCCTGGACGGCCTCGCGCACGGTGTTACGACCGGTGCCGGTGAGCTCGGTGAGCTCGGGCTCGGTGGGGATCCGCGAGCCGACAGGCCAACGGCCGGAACGGATTTCGGCACGAAGCTGCTCTGTCACCTGGGCGATGAGGCTCGTGCGCCGGACTGGTTGCACGTGGGACAGCGTACCGTGCCTCACATTCTTTGCATCACATCATCGGGTCATCCTATGATTTCGTGGTGACTGCGACGCTGAATACCTCGACGTCCCGCGAACGGGCCCTTGCCGCTGCCGGCCCGCAGCGGCCGCTCGCCGACCCGTCGAGGCCGGATCCGGCGCCCTCCGCACGTAAACGTTCCCTGCTGGAAGGCAGGCTGCTGGTACTGGCGGCGATCATCATGTCCGCGCTCACCCTGCGCGTCGCGGTCACCGCCTTCACCCCGCTGGCCGCGCAGATCGGCGACTCGATGGGGTATTCCACCGCCGTCGTCGGCGTCTTCGGCATGCTCCCGACCGCCATGTTCGCCCTCGCGGGCCTGCTGACCCCACTGCTGACCCGCCGGCTCGGGCTCGAGCGCACGGTCCTGCTCGCCATGGTCATGACCGGCGTGGGCACCCTGATCCGCGCGATCGTGCCCGCCACCTGGGAACTGCTGGCCTTCTCGGCGCTGGCGCTGACCGGTATGGGCATCGGCAACGTGGTGATCCCGCCGCTGGTGAAGCGGTACTTCTCCGATCGGCTGGCGCTGCTCAGCTCCCTCTACATCGTCATGGTGCAGCTGGGCACGGTGGTGCCCGCGCTCGTCGCCGTGCCCGTCGCCGAGGCGCACGGCTGGCGAATCTCCCTGGGACTGTGGGCGATCCTGGCCTTCGCCGCGGTGCTGCCGTGGCTGGGCGTGCTGCGGATCCGCCGCGATCACGCGCGCGCGGACAGCACCGAACTGCCGCCGGAGCCGCTCGAGGCCACCGGCAAGGTGTGGCGCTCGCCCCTGGCCTGGGGCATGGCGCTGATGTTCGGCATGACCTCGCTGATCACCTATTCCATGTTCACCTGGATGCCGACGATCTTTTCCGACGCCGGGGCCAGCGCCTCCTTCGGCGGCAGCATGGTCGGCATCTTCGCCCTCATCGGCTTGGTCGCCGCCCTGAGCGCGCCCATCGTGGTGGGCAAGATGCGCAACCCCTTCCCGGTCGTGATCGGCTGCGCCATCAGCTTTTTCGCCGGTTTCGCGGGGCTGCTGCTCGCGCCCATGGCGGCCCCGCTGGTGTGGGTGGTGCTGCTGGGCCTGGGTCCCTCGACCTTCCCGATGGCCCTGACGCTGATCAATCTGCGCACCCGCACCTCGGCCGGTTCGGCGGCGCTCTCGGGCTTCACCCAGGGCGTCGGCTACTCCGTGGCATGCCTGGGACCGCTGGCGTTCGGCGTCCTGCATTCGGTTACCCACGGTTGGCTGGCCCCGTTCGCCTTCCTGTCGGCGGCGGTGCTGGTGCTGCTGGGCGGGGCCTGGATCGCGTGCAAGCCGAGCATGCTCGAGGACACCTGGCACTGATTTCACGTTTCGAGTTGCCGACCCGTGAGGTAGCGCGCATGCTGTGTGGCGGCGCTTACACCTCACGGGTCGCGGTGACGTATGTGGGCTCTTGGTGACACCCGGAAACTCTTGTGTCACACGGCGGAAACAAACCCATCGTTCTCACCTCGATATCCGGGTAATCGTGAGCAACCGTTGATTTAACGGTCATTTCGCGCAGCATTGCGGCAATACCGGTTTCCTACCTTGAAGTCATCCAGATTTCAGGAGGGCCGCTTTGAAGACGCTGACGCGTAATCGCGACATCGAGCACTGGGATGCCGAGGACATCGACGCCTGGGAAGCCGGTGGTAAGGACATCGCGCGCCGCAATCTGATCTGGTCGGTCTTCGCCGAGCACATCGGCTTCTCGGTCTGGACCATCTGGTCGGTCATGGTGCTGTTCATGCCCGCCGACGTGTTCCACATCGACACCCCGGGCAAGTTCTTCCTGGCCGCGGTGCCGACCCTGGTCGGCGGCGTCATGCGGATTCCGTACACCGTGGCGACCGCGAAGTTCGGCGGCCGCAACTGGACCATCGTCAGCGCGCTGGCGCTGCTGATCCCGGTGCTGCTGACGCTGTTCTTCATCAACCGCCCGGGCACCTCGTACACGACGTTCCTGATCATCGCGGCCTTCGCGGGCCTGGGTGGCGGCAACTTCTCCTCGTCGATGTCCAACATCAACGTCTTCTTCCCGCAGCGGCTCAAAGGCTGGGCGCTGGGCATGAACGCCGGCGGCGGCAACATCGGCGTCCCGGTGATCCAGCTGATCGGCCTCGCGGTCATCGCCACCCTGGGCAACGCCTACGGCAACGCCTCGATCGTGTGCGGTATCTACCTGGTGCTCATCGTGATCGCGGCCCTGGGCGCGGCGCTGAACATGGACAACGTCAAGAATCAGAAGGCCGACCTGTCCTTCATGATCACCGCGCTGAAGGTGCCGCAGTCCTGGGCCATCGCCTTCCTGTACATCGGCACCTTCGGTTCGTTCATCGGTTACAGCTTCGCCTTCGGCCAGGTGCTGCAGATCAACTTCAAGGCCGGTGGCGCCACCGCCGCCGATGCCGTGCTGCACGCCGCCTCGATCGCCTTCATCGGCCCGCTGCTGGGTTCGCTGGCCCGCCCCTACGGCGGCAAGTGGGCCGACCGGATCGGCGGCAGCCGGGTGGCGCTGTACATGTTCGGCTGCATGACCGCGGCGACCGCCCTGGTCGCGACTGCCAGCGCTATCGGGGACAACGCGGGCCGCCCGACCGGCGGCGTGCTGACCGCCATGATCGTCGGCTTCGTCGCGCTGTTCATCATCTCCGGCCTCGGCAACGGCGCGGTCACCAAGATCATCCCTTCCGTGTTCGAGGCGAAATCCCGTGGCATCCAGGGTGATTCGGCGACTCGCTCGGCATGGGCGCAGAACTGCTCGGGTTCGCTCATCGGCTTCGTCGGCGCCATCGGCGCGCTCGGCGGCGTGGGCATCAACCTGGTGCTGCGCTCCTCGTACTCCGCCACCGCCTCGGCCACCACCGCCTTCTGGGTGTTCATGGCCTTCTACGTGGTCTGCGCCGCGGTCTGCTGGACGGTCTTCGTCCGCCGCCCGAGCCTGCGCGCCCGCTCTTCCGACCCCGATGTCGTGGTCGAGGCCGAAGCCCTCGTGCTCGAGGCCGAAGCCGCACCGTCCACCTCCTCGGCCCGGGCCTGACCCGTTCCCCATCTCGAAAGGACTGTCATGACGAACACAGTCGAACGTAAGACCGCGGTTGTCGTCGGCCACGGAATGGTGGGACACCGGTTCGTGGAGGCGCTGCGCTCCCGCGACGAGGCGAACGCCTGGCAGGTCATCGTGCTGAGCGAGGAACCGCTCGCCGCCTACGACCGGGTGGGCCTGTCCTCCTACGTCGGGGTGTGGGAGAGCTCGGCGCTGGCGCTGGCCGGAAACGACTATCCCGGTGACGATCTCGTCGAGGTCCGGCTGGGCTGCAAGGCCGAGGCCATCGACAAGGCGACCCGCAAGGTCACCACCTCGGCCGGCGACATCATCGGCTACGACGCACTGGTGCTGGCCACCGGTTCGTACGCCTGGGTGCCCCCGGTGCCCGGCGGCGACGCCGCCGAATGCTTCGTCTACCGCACCCTCGAGGACCTGGACGGCATCCGCGCCACCGCCGAAGCGGCCGGTCCCGGCGCGGTCGGCGTGGTCGTCGGCGGCGGCCTGCTCGGCCTGGAGGCGGCCAACGCGCTGCGCCTGCTCGGCATGACCCCGCACGTGGTCGAGTACAACAAATGGCTGATGCCCGCCCAGATCGACGAGGGCGGCGGCGCGATCCTGGAGCAGCTGGTCACCGAGCTGGGCCTGGTCGTGCACACCGGCGTGGGCACCTCGGCCATCGAATCCCGCCCGGACGCACCGCTTTCCGAGCGGCTCGAGGTCACCTTCTCGGACGAGTCGACGCTCTCGGCCGCCATGGTCGTCTTCGCCGCGGGCATCCGTCCCCGCGACGAGATCGCCCGCACCGCCGAGATCGAGGTCGGCCCCCGCGGCGGCATCATCACCGATCTGGGGCTGCGCACCTCGGATCCGAACATCTACGCCATCGGCGAGGTCGCCGCCATCGAGGGCGTCTGCTACGGCCTGGTCGCCCCCGGGTACAGCACCGCCGAGGTGGTCGCGGACCGCCTGCTCGGCGGCGCGGGGGAGTTCCCCGGCGCGGATCTGTCCACCAAGCTCAAGCTGCTGGGCGTGGACGTGGCCAGCTTCGGCGACGCGCACGCCAAGACCGAGGGCGCGCTCTCGGTGGTGCTGCACGACGCCGCCAAGGGCACCTACGCCAAGCTCGTCGTCTCCGATGACGCCCAGACGCTGCTCGGCGGCATCCTGGTCGGCGACGCCACCCAGTACTCGGCGCTGCGTCCCCTGGTGGGCCGCCCGCTCCCGGCCGAGCCCGCGGCGCTGATCTCGCCCGCCGGTGCGGAACTGGGCGCGGACGCGCTGCCGGACGACGCGCAGATCTGCTCGTGCAACAACGTCTCCAAGGGCGCGATCTGCGGCGCCATCGCCGACGGCGCCTGCGACGTGCCCGCGGTCAAGAGCTGCACCAATGCCGGAACCTCTTGCGGCGGTTGCGTTCCCATGCTCAAGAAGCTGCTCGAGCAGTCGGGTGTGGCCCAGTCCAAGGCGCTGTGCGAGCACTTCTCGCAGTCGCGCGCCGAGCTGTTCCACATCGTGCAGTCCACCGGCATCCGCACCTTCTCGGGCCTGATCGCCAAGCACGGCACCGGCACCGGCTGCGACATCTGCAAGCCGACCGTGGCCTCGATCCTGGCCTCCACCTCGAGCGATCACATCCTGGACGGCGAGCAGGCCGCGCTGCAGGACACCAACGATCACTTCCTGGCCAACCTGCAGAAGAACGGCACCTACTCGGTGGTGCCGCGCATGCCCGGCGGTGAGGTGACCGCCGATCAGCTCATCACCATCGGCCAGGTCGCCAAGGAATTCGACCTGTACGTCAAGGTCACCGGCGGTCAGCGCATCGACCTGTTCGGCGCGCGCGTGGAGCAGCTGCCGCTGATCTGGCAGCGCCTGGTCGACGTGGGCATGGAATCGGGCCACGCGTACGGCAAGTCGCTGCGCACGGTGAAGTCCTGCGTCGGCTCGACCTGGTGCCGGTACGGCCAGCAGGACTCGGTCGGCATGGCCGTGCTGCTCGAAAAGCGTTACCGCGGTTTGCGTTCCCCGCACAAGATCAAGCTGGCCGTCTCGGGCTGCGCGCGCGAATGCGCCGAGGCCCGCGGCAAGGACGTCGGCGTCATCGCCACCGAGCACGGGTGGAACCTGTACGTCGGCGGCAACGGCGGCCTGACCCCCAAGCACGCGGTGCTGCTGGCCGGCGAGCTCGACGACGCGACCCTGATCAGCTACATCGACCGCTACCTCATGTTCTACGTCCGCACCGCGGACCGCCTGCAGCGCACCGCGCCGTGGCAGGAGGCCCTCGAGGGCGGGCTGGACTACCTCAAGGCCGTGGTGTGCGAGGACAGCCTGGGCATCGCCGAGGATCTGGAAGCCGCCATGGAGCGCCACGTGGCCGGCTACCAGGACGAGTGGGCGGCCGTGCTCGAGGACGAGGGCAAGCTCTCGCGCTTCGTGTCCTTCGTCAACGCCCCGGAGGAGTCCGATCCCACCATCGGCTTCGACGACAGCGGCGAACGCAAGGTCCCGGTGCTGCTGGGCCTGCCCGCCGTACCGGTTACGCCGGCTTCCTGACCAGCGCCGCGACCGGGACTGTGACGAAGCAGTTCCGGTCGCCACGTCGGGGAAATGACCGCTTAACCGCATGGAAACAGGACGTCGGTACCAATAGGTCAGGACGTTCGGAGGAGAGTTACCGATGACCGTGATCGACACACCAGGCACCGCGACCAGCGTTACCGGCTGGACCCCGGCTTGCCGATTGGATTACCTCATTCCCGGCCGCGGCGTGGCGGTGTTGCTGAAGGGCGGCCAGCAGGCCGCTCTGTTCCTGCTGGCGGACGGAACCCTGTACGCCGTGGGCAATATCGATCCGTTCGGACGGGCTGCGGTGATGTCGCGCGGCATCGTCGGTGACCGAGCGGGGGTGCCCGTGGTGGCCTCTCCGCTGCTCAAGCAGGCGTTCTCGCTGATCGACGGGCGCTGCCTGGACGACGACGGCGTGGCGCTGCCGGTCTACGCCGTCCGCGTGGTCGATGGTGTTGTCGCACTGTCGAATTCGGCGCTGGAGTTTCCCGGATCCCCGGACGGTCCGGCATGACCGAGGTCGACGCGGGTACCCCGCTGGCCGGCTTCACGATCGGGATCACCGCGGCGCGCAGGGCCGATGAACTGGGCACCCTGCTCGCTCGCCGCGGCGCCAATATCGTTACCGCACCGGCGATTCGAATCATTCCACTGGCCGACGACACCGAACTCGAGCGCGTCACGCGCCAGCTGGTGGCCGATCCGCCGCAGATCACCGTCGCCACCACCGGCATCGGCTTCCGCGGCTGGATGGAGGCCGCCGAGGGCTGGGGCCTGGCCGAGGACCTGCGCGCCACCCTGGCCTCGACCCGCATGCTGGCCCGCGGTCCCAAGGCCAAGGGCGCGATCCGCGCCGCCGAGCTGCGCGAGGAGTGGTCGCCCGCCTCCGAGTCCTCCGCCGAGGTGCTCGATCACCTGCTGGCCCAGGGCGTCGAGGGCGTGCGGATCGCGGTGCAGCTGCACGGCGCGACCACCGAGTGGGAACCGGTTCCGGACTTCTGCGAGGTGCTGCGCTGCGCGGGCGCGGACGTGGTGCCGGTGCCGGTCTACCGCTGGACCCCGCCGCAGGATCGCACACCCATGGATCGCCTCATCGAGGCCATCGTCACCGCCGGCATCGACTGCGTGACCTTCACCAGCGCGCCCGCGGTGGCCTCGCTGCTCATGCGCGCCAAGGAAACCGGGCTGCTCGAGCCGGTGTTGCACGCCCTGCGCGGGCGGGTGCTGGCGGCCTGCGTCGGCCCGATCACCGCGGCTCCGCTGGAGGAGCTGGGCGTCTCGACCTCCATGCCGGGCCGTGCCCGCCTGGGTGCGCTCGCCCGGCACGTGGCCGAGGAACTGCCCCGGCGCGCCAATCGAATTCAGGCCGCCGGGCACATCCTGAGCGTGCGCGGCGCGTGCGTGGTGGTGGACGGGCAGGTCCGCCAGCTCGCCCCCGCTCCGATGGCGCTGATGCGCTCGCTGGCGCGTCAGCCCGGCCGGGTGGTCTCGCGCGAGGATCTGCTGGCGGCGCTGCCCGGTGGCGGCGACGACACGCACGCGGTGGAGACCGCCATCGCGCGCCTGCGCGCCGGTCTGGGCACGCCCAAGGCCATTCAGACGGTGGTCAAGCGCGGCTACCGGCTCGCGCTGGATCCGGCCGAATGCATCGACAATTCGCGCCCCGTGGTCAGTGCGCCCGCGGCTCCCGTGGCGCGACAGCCTTTTCCGCCGCGCACCTCGAACTTCGCCCGGCAGGATCTGCCCGGCCGCGGTCCGTCCGCGCGCCCGGCCGAGCCCCCGGTGACCGGGGCCGCCCGCCCCGCGCATCCGGCCCCGCCGGTGAGCGGATCCGGGGTTCCGGTACGCGCCACCCGGCCCGCACCGGTCGCGGGGGCGTGGTGAACGCCCCGGCCCTGGTGCTGGTCGCACACGGCACCAGGAGCACCCGGGGTGTGCAGATGATCGCCGCGCTCGCCGAGGCGGTGTCGCACGAGCTGGCCGCGCGGGCGTCCGATGCCGCATTCGGGGCGGCATCGGGGCCCGCGCGTGACTCGCTGGTGCGCACCGCGTTCGTCGACGTGCTCGGCCCCTCACCGGCCGAGGTGCTCGGTGATCTGGGATCGGTTCCCGCCGTGGTGGTTCCGGCCTTCCTGGCCTCGGGTTACCACGTCTATCAGGATGTGCCGCGCGAGGTGGCGGCGAGCGCGCACGACGCGGTCGCGGTCACCCCGGCGATGGGCCCGGATCCGGCGCTGGCGGCGGTCATGCGCATGCGTTTGCGCGCGGCCGGCTGGCGGCCCGGTGACGCGGTGGTCTTCGCCGCCGCGGGTTCCTCCGATCCCCGTGCGCGCCAGGACGTCCGGCGGGCGGCCGGGCTGCTCGCGGAGCAGATCGGCGCCCCGGTCCGGCTGGCCTACATCGCCACCGGCGAGCCCCGGGTGCCCGAGGTGGTGGCCGAACTGCGGGCCGCGGGCGCGCAGCGCGTCTTCATCGCCTCGTACCTGCTCGCGCACGGGCTGTTCCACGAGCGCCTGCACGCGGCGGGCGCGGACGGGGTGGCCGAACCCATCGGCGTGCATCCCGCCATCGTCAGTTTGCTGATCGATCGCTACCTGACCGGCGCCGAACAGGTGACCGCCGTTCGCGCGGCCTGATCGAATCGCCTGAATCTCCGATTGTTGGTGCTTTCCGCGGTGCCGTGGCACTGTGCGAGAAGTAAATTCGATAACGCTCGGAGGCTCCCTGGTGAAAAAGCTCGTTGTGACAGCAGGTTTGATCGTGGGTTGTGCCGCGGGGTCTTTCGCCCCCGCCGCGGCCGCGCCCGCGGTGGATCCCTGGGATCCGCTGGCCGCCTGCAAGATCACCGGACTCACCGACTCGGACTGCAGCGGGCAGACCCTGGCCGAGGATCCGGCCACGGCGACCAGCCCGATGGCGGGCTTCGGCTATTCAGGTTCCGCCGCGCGCACCAACTGATCGCGCTCGGCGCTGTCACTTACGGGCCGGTCTCCGACGGGAGACCGGCCCGTTGCGCGTCGCGGGCGGATTCCGGGCCGCGGGCGTCCCGCTGAGCGAGCCTGTGCCGCCCGTACCGCCCCCGATCCGGCCAGGATGGCCGCATGTCGGTCGAACACCCTGCCCGCCGTGCCGGACTCGCCTCCCAGGCCGCGGTGCGCGCCCGGAACAAGACCGCGTGGCTGGCGCTGTTCGCCGCCGATGCCCGGGTAGAGGATCCGATCGGCGTCTCGCCCTACGATCCGGTGGGCGCGGGCCACGCCGGCCCGGAGGCCATCGCGGCCTTCTGGGAGCTGGCGATCGCGCAGAGCGTCATCGACTTCCGGATGACCGATTCCTTCGCCTGCGGGCAGGAGGTCGCCTTCGTCGGGACCATTCGCAGCGAGCGGGACGGCCGGGCCGTGGAAGTGGACGGTGTGTTCACGTACCGGGTGAATTCGGCGGGCCTGATCGTGGCGCTCCGCGCTTTCTGGGAATTGAAACAAGCGCGAATCACATTGTTGCCGAATTAGTCTCGCTGTGAATTTGCCGGCGTCTGCAGTGCCGGATACCAGATATCGGTGAGCACGGTCGCCGCCTCGTCCGCGGAGACATCGATGGTGCCCTGCATCGCCCAGCGCGTGAAGAACCGCTCGAGCTGGGCCACCAGCAGTTCGATACGCAGCCGCGCCTCGTCCTGGCGATCGGCCGGCCAGCGCGAGAGATACGCGGTCATCACGTTGGGTACCGCGAGAATGCCCTCGCGCGCCACCTCCCGGAACTCGGGTTCCAGGGCCGTGGCCTCGTCCCAGGCGGGCAGTAGATCCTTGTACTCCTGGAACCAGTCGATGGAGCGCCGCATCCAGGCCGCGAACTCGGTGCGCGAGCCCGATTCCAGCACGTGGTCCAGGTCCTCGTAGAAGTACTGCACGCTCGGCAGCGCGCCCTGTTCGGCGATCGCGCGCAGCACATCGGATTTGCCGTTGAAATGCAGATAGAAGGTCGCCCGGCTGCATCCGACCGCCGCGGCGATGTCGTCCACCCGGATCGGCGCGTACCCCTGGGTCGTGAACAGCCCTTTCGCGGCCTCGATGAGGCGGGTGCGCGTCAGGCGCTTCTGCTCGTCGCGCAGCGAGGTGCGCCGGGTGCTCGGTGCCGCCGCGGGCACGGTCTCGGGTGCCGGTTCGGTCTGCATGGGTGTTCGGCCGCCTTGGTCGGATGCTTGAAAGCCATCGGTGTGATGGCCTTTTCCGCTGCTCGAGTCTACGTCTGTCCGGGTCACGCCCCCGATAGTAGACGTTTGTAGATTCACTAGACACCATGTCTAGCGACTGCTAGCGTGTGTGTCACATCACGTCCGGCAGGGGATTGTGACCCAATTCCGGAACAGCCGAAGCAGGAGAAGTAATTGACTACCCGAGAGTTGCCCAGGGTGTGCGTCATCGGCGCGGGCCCGTCCGGCATCACCGCCGCCAAGCGCCTCGCCGAGTACGGCATCCCGTTCGATTGCTACGAGGCCTCCGACGAGGTCGGCGGCAACTGGTACTTCAAGAACCCGAACGGCATGTCGGCCTGCTACCAGAGCCTGCACATCGACACCTCGAAGTTCCGGCTGGCCTTCGAGGACTACCCGGCCCCGGCGGAATGGCCGGACTTCCCGCATCATTCGCAGTTGCACGAGTACTTCCGGGACTACGTCGATCATTTCGGCATCCGGGACCGAATCATCTTCAACACCAAGGTGATCGGCGCCAAGCGGGACGCCGCGGGCCTGTGGGTGATCACCACGGACACCGGGCGCACCGAGACCTACGACGTACTGCTGGTCTGCAACGGCCACCACTGGGATCCCCGGATGCCGGACTACCCCGGCGAATTCGACGGCGTCCTCATGCATTCGCACGCCTACAACGACCCGTTCGACCCGATCGACATGCGCGGCAAGCGCATCGTCGTGGTCGGCATGGGCAATTCGGGGCTCGACATCGCCAGCGAGCTGTCCCAGCGCTTCATCGCCTCGAAGTTCTTCCTGTCCGCCCGGCGCGGGGTCTGGGTGCTGCCCAAGTACGTCAACGGCAAGGTGGGCGACAAGTCCTCGTTGCCGCCGTGGATGCCGCCGAAGCTGGGTCTCAAGCTCAAGCAGCGATTCGTGGTCAAGAACCGCGGCAACATGGAGGACTACGGCCTGCCCAAGCCCGATCACCTGCCGTTCGAGGCGCACCCCTCGGCCAGTGAGGAGTTCCTGCACCGGGCCGGGTGCGGCGACATCGACTTCAAGCCGGCCATCACCCGCCTGGACGGCGACCGCGTGCACTTCGCGGACGGCAGCGTGGAGGAGGTCGACGTGATCGTCTGCGCCACCGGCTATCACATCTCCTTCCCGTTCTTCTCCGAGCCGGACCTGGTGCCCGACTCCCGGAACCGGATCCCGCTGTACCGGCACATGATCAAGCCCGGGGTGGACAATCTGTTCTATCTCGGTCTGGCGCAGCCGATGCCGACGCTGGTGAACTTCGCCGAACAGCAGTCCAAGCTCATCGCCGCCTACCTCACGGGCAACTACCACCTGCCCTCGGACGTGGAGATGAACGAGGCGATCCGCATGAACGAGCAGGCCCGCAGCGGGCGCTACTACGATTCGCCCCGCCACACCATCCAAACCGAATTCGAGCCCTATGTAAGGGATTTGGAGCGAGAGATGGCCCGCGGCGCGAAGCGCGCCGCGGCCGAGAACTACGCGTTGCCCGTCCCGCCGCGTGCGGCCGCGCGGGTCTGAGGGGATATCGATCATGACTGTGGTTTCGGGCTATTGCTCCGATGAATTCGCCGCCGTGCGAGCGGCTTTCACCGAACAGGTGGAGTCCGGCGCGGAATTGGGCGCGTCGGTGTGCGTCGTGGTGGACGGCGAACCGGTGGTGGATCTGTGGGGCGGCCACGCCGACCCGGAACGGACCGTGCGCTGGGGTGCGGACACCCTGGTCAACACCTTCTCCATCACCAAGACCATGACGGCGCTGTGCGCGCTGCTGCTGGTCGATCGCGGTGAGCTGGACGTCTTCGAGAAGGTGGCGCACTACTGGCCGGAGTTCGCGGCCGGCGGCAAGGGCGATATCGAAGTGCGGCACCTGCTCTCGCACACCTCCGGGGTGTCCGGCTGGGAAGCGCCCATCGAGATCGCCGACATCTACGATCTGGGGCCGTCCACCGCGCGGCTGGCCGAGCAGGAGCCCTGGTGGGAGCCCGGCAGCGCCTCGGCGTATCACGCGCTGAACTACGGGCATCTGATCGGCGAGCTGGTGCGGCGCATCACCGGGCGCACCCTCGGGCAGTTCTTCGCCGCGGAACTGGCGGGCCCGCTGGGGGCTGATTTCCACATCGGCACCGGCCCCGAGCATTTCGATCGCATCGCGACCCTCATTCCGCCGGAGTTGCCGGAGTTCGATCAGTCGCTGCTGCCGCAGGACAGCGTCATGTACAAGACGCTGTTCCAGCCGCTGCTGGACTTCGCCGAATGCGGGCGGCCCGGCTGGCGGCAGGCGGAGAACGGCGCGGTCAACGGTCACGGCAACGCGCGGTCCATCGCGCGGGTGCAGTCGCTCATCAGTAACGGCGGGGAGCTGAGCGGCCGGAAGTTCTTGTCGGCCAAGACCATCGACCTCATCTTCGAGCAGCAGGCCGAGGGGGTCGACCTGGCGATCATGCTGCCGCTGCGGTTCGGCATCGGCTACGGCCTGCCGCAGGCGCAGACCGCGCCGACCGTGCCCGACGGCCGGGTGTGCTGGTGGGGCGGCCTCGGCGGGGCCATGGTGGTCAACGACCTGGATCGACGGATCACCTTCGCCTACGCCATGAATCGCATGGCCACCGGCCTGATCGGCTCCGAACGCGCCGACGCCTACCTGAACGCCACCTTCCGCTGATGTTCGCCTTCACCACCCGAGGATTGATCCATGACGCAAGCCGTTGACCTCCAAGCACTCGCGGCGCAGATCGCCGCGAAGCTCACCGGACCGGGCGGGCCGTTCGAGATGACCGTCGAGCCGGTGCTCGGCGCGACCATTCCGGTGTTCCGGAACCGCCGCCGCTCGCTGCTCGAGGTGCTCGACGATTCGCGAGCGCTGGGTGACCGCGACTATCTGGTCTCCGGGGACACCCGGGTGACCTTCGCCGAGCATCACGCGGCGGCGGGCGCGCTGGCCGCCGCCCTGGCCGGGCGCTACGGCATCGGCAAGGGTGATCGCATCGGCATCCTGGCGGCCAACACCCCCGAATGGGTGCTGACCTTCTGGGCCGCGCAGCGGCTGGGCGCGATCCCGGTCGGCTACAACGCCTGGTGGGCGCCGCAGGAGATCACCTACGGCCTCGCGCACACCGAGCCGAAGGTCGTGATCGCCGACGCCAAGCGGGCCGCGCTGCTCGCCGAGAGCGGTGCGAGCGTGCCGGTGCTCACCATGGAGACCGATCTGCCCGCGCTGGTCGCCGAATTCGCCGGCGAGCTTCCGGAAACCACCGTGGGCGAGGACGATCCGGCCTGCATCCTGTACACCAGCGGCACCACCGGCCGCCCCAAGGGCGTGGTGCACTCGCATCGGAACATGGTGGCGGTCAGCGACTATCACCGCTTCACCGACGCCCTGGCCGCCGGCTTCCGCGGCCTGCCCTGGGACGGTTCGCCCACCAGCCGCCGCTTCCTGACCACCTCGCCGCTGTTCCACATCGCGAGCCTGCACAACCTGGTGATCCCGCGCCTGCGCACGGGCGATGCCGTCATCTTCCAGACCGGCGCGTTCGAGGCGGAGCGGGTGCTCGGCCTCATCGAATCCGAGCGCATCACCAACTGGGGCGCGGTGCCCACCATGGCCAGCCGCCTGCTGGACGCGGACCTGGAGCGGTACGACCTCACCTCGCTCGCGGCGTTCTCGCTCAATGCCGCGCCGTCCTCGCCCGCCCTGCAGGCCCGTCTGCGCGAGCGCCTCCCCGTGGCGCAGGTCGCCCTGACCACCAGCTACGGCTGCACCGAGAGCGGCACCGCCGCGACGGTGGCCACGCCGCCCGAGCTGGCGGCCCGGCCGGAGACCGTGGGCCGCCCCATCATCGGTGTGGCGGTGGAGATTCGCGATCCCGAGGGCACGGTGGTGCCGGACGGTGTCGAGGGCGAGATCTGCATCCGCAGCGCCTACGTCATGCTCGGCTACTGGAACGACGACGTCGCCACCGGCGCGAGCATCGACGAGAACCGCTGGCTGCGCACGGGCGACTTCGGCTTCCTGTCCGAGGGCCGGCTGCAAATGGCCGGGCGGCGTTCGGATCTGATTCTGCGGGGCGGCGAGAACGTCTATCCCACCGAGATCGAGAACGCCCTGGACGAGCATCCGCTGGTGCAGGAGTCCGCCGTGATCGGCGTCCCGCACGAGGATCTCGGGCAGGAGGTGGCCGCCGTCGTGGTGGTGGCCGATCCGGAAGCGGTCACCGTGGACGAACTGCGGGACCACGTGGCCAAGCGCCTGGCCTACTTCAAGGTGCCCGCGCGCTGGCTCGTCACCGCGGATGCCCTGCCGCGCAACGCCACCGGCAAGGTGCTGCGCCGAGAACTGTCCGTGGGGGAGTGAAAGACCATGTACGACATCCTCATCAAGGGCGGGCGCTGGTTCGACGGCACCGGCGCGCCGTCGGCCGTGCGCGATATCGGCATCCGTGACGGCCGGGTCGCCGATATCGGCAGCGGCCTGGACGACTCCGGCTGCGGCCGCGTCATCGACGCGGCCGGGCAGTGGGTGATGCCCGGCATGCTGGACATCCACACCCACTACGACGTGGAAGTGCTGCTGGACCCGTCGCTGTCGGAGTCGGTGCGGCACGGCGTGACCACGATCCTGCTCGGTTCGTGCTCGCTGTCCACCGTGCATGTCGACGGTCCCGACGCCGGAGATCTGTTCGGCCGGGTGGAGGCCATCCCGCGCAAGCACGTGGTGGAGGCGATGGACGGGCTCAAGACCTGGCAGAGCGCGCACGGCTATGTGGCGGCGCTCGAGTCGCTGCCGCTGGGCGCGAATCTCGCGGCGTTCATCGGGCATTCGGATATTCGCGCCGCGCAGATGGGTCTGGATCGCTCCACCCGGCCCGATGTGCGGCCGACCGAGGCCGAGCTGAAAGCCATGGAGCACAAGCTCTCCGAGGCCCTCGATGCGGGATTCGTGGGGATGTCGTCACAGCAGTTGCTGTTCGACAAGCTGGACGGCGAGGTGTGCCGTTCACGCACCCTGCCCTCGACCTACGCCACGGCCAAGGAACGCCGACGGCTCAATCGCATTCTGCGCGAACGTAATCGGGCGCTCCAGGGTGGTCCCGACGTGCCGCGCCCGCAGAGTCTGATCGCCATGGTGGCCAGTTCGCTGGGTATCGGGCGGCCGAATCTGAAGGTCAGCCTGCTCTCGGCCGCCGATATCAAGGCGATTCCGGGTGTGGTGCACATCTTCCCGCTGCTGGCCAAGATCGTGAACCGGCTCGGCGGCAACTTCCGCTGGCAGCATCTGCCGGTCCCGTTCGAGGTCTACTCCGACGGCATCGACCTGCCCGTCTTCGAGGAGTTCGGTTCCGGCGCGGCGGCTCTGCACCTGTCCAACCAGCTCGACGAGCGGCGCGACCTGCTGGCCGATCCGGAGTACCGGCGCTGGTTCCGCAAGGACTACGACAAGAAGTACGGTCCGCGCGTATGGCACCGCGACTTCTTCGACGCCGAGATCACCGAATGCCCCGACGCGAGTGTCATCGGGAAGACCTTCGGGCAGGTCGGCCTCGACCGGGGTGGTCTGCACCCGGTGGACGCCTTCCTGGATCTGGTGGTGGAGCACGGTCCCAAAGTGCGCTGGCACACCACCATCTCCAATCACCGTCCCGAGGTCCTCGATCGGCTGGCCGCGGATCCCGGTGTGCAACTCGGGTTCTCGGACGCCGGCGCGCATCTGCGCAATATGGCCTTCTACAACTTCGGGTTGCGGCTGCTCGAGCGCGTGCACCGCGCCGAACAGGCGGGCACGCCGTTCATGACCGTCGAGCACGCCGTGCACCGTCTCACCGGTGAGCTCGCGGACTGGTACGACCTGGATGCCGGACATCTGCGCGCGGGCGATCGCGCCGACGTGGTGATCGTGGATCCCGCCCGGCTCGACGACTCCCTCGCGGCCTACGCCGAGAGCGTGGTGCCCGAGTACGACAACCTCTCCCGCATGGTCAACCGCAACGACGCCACCGTCACCGCGGTGCTCGTCAACGGCGAGTACGTCTTCGGCCGCGGCGAGAAGTCGCCGCACCTGGGCGAGCGGCGCACCGGCCGGTTCCTGCGCGCGGGACGGCGCTGACCCGGCTTCGGTTCAGGCAACGAAATCCACTGATCAGCATTAGTTTCCGGTTCGGGCGTGCGTTGGGCGCACGCCCGGACCGCGGGAAGAGAGCGCAATGAGCACTGCGAGATTCGGCGGCAAGGTAGCCGTCGTGACCGGCGCCGCCTCCGGCATCGGTTCGTCACTGGCCACCGCCCTGGTCGCCGAGGGCGCTTCGGTGATCGGCCTGGACATCGACGAGCAGGGATTGGGAAAGAAGGCGGCCGAGCTCGGCGACTCGTTCGTTCCCGTGACCGCCGACGTCACGGCCGAGGCACAGGTGGCCGCCGCGATAGGCGTCGCGGCGGAACGCTTCGGTCGTCTCGACGCGGCGTTCAACGTCGCGGGTGGATCCCGGATCGGCGCGATCACCGATATGGCGGAGTCCGACTGGGATTTCACCGTCGATCTGGTGCAGAAGAGTGTCTTCCTGTGCACCAAGCACGAGGCCCGCCTGATGCGCGACAGCGGCAACGGCGGTGCGATCGTGAACATCTCGTCGCTGGACGGCCGCATCCCCATGCCCGGCGGCAGCCCCTACGCCACCGGCAAGGCGGGCGTGGTGATGTTCTCCAAGAACGCCGCCCTGGAGTTGGCGCCCCACCGCATCCGGGTGAACTCGGTCCTGCCCGGCCTGGTGGACACCCCGCTGGTGGCGGCGGTCATGGCGTACGAGCCCGCGAAACAGATGTTCCTGGAGCGCATTCCGCTGGGCGTGGCGGCGACGCCCGAGCAGATCGCCGAGCCCTGTCTCTTCCTGGCCTCGGATGGCGCTTCCTACATCACCGGTACCGAACTGGTGGTGGACGGCGGCTGGGAGATCAGCAACTTCCCGAATCTGGCGAAGCTCGCCGGGAGCTGATCGGAGTCGTCGCGGGGGATCGGCCGTGTGCCGATTCCCCGCACCGCGCGGCCTCACGCCCGATGCCGCCCCCGCAACCGATGAAGGTTGCCCACCGGCACCCGCCGAAACTCGCGCCCGTTCGCGAAGACCGCAGACACCTCCCGGCCCCCGCGCGCCGGCTCCCGGGTGTCAGCCGTCCCCATCCAGGCGGCGAACACCACAGCGGCACAGCAGAATCCGACAACGACAAGCTCGACCACACCCGCCATGTGAATACCTCCTCGGCTCCGGTGCGCCGCTACCGGTAGAACCGCCCCCGTGCGGCCAACGTCCGCCGCCCCCGCTCGGTGATCTGCCACACCCCCACCCCACCCCGCATCCGTCCGAGGATGAGCCCCCGCGCGCTCAGCTTGGACACCGCGTTGCGCGTCCGCCAGGCGGTCAGCGCCGCCGCGTCCGCAAGACTCTCGACCGTGAGAAGCCCACCCGGGTCGAGCGATTCGAGTACCGCGATCTGTGCCTTGTCGAGCCTGCTGGTGAATGTCATGGGACAACGATGGGCGGCGATCACTCCCACCGGGACGACTGCGGTGAGGTGACGAAAGTTGCGCGAAACCCCAGATAGCGTTGCGAAATAAGCCCTAGAATTGGCGCATTGCGCAACAGAACTCGGTCGCATGGTGCAACGGGGGAGGCAAGCGTGACCAGTGGTGGCGAGACAACGGATTCGAGTACCACGTTGCCACGCAGGCAGCTCGGACGGTTCCTGCGTGAGGCGCGCGAAGGGGCAGGATTTACGGTGGAGCAGGCCGCCGGGTTGATGGAGTGGAACAAGTCGACCCTCAGCCGTCTCGAACGCGGGCTGACCGAGAAGGTGAGAGCCCGAGATGTGCTGGGGCTCTGCGAGATATACGGACTCGATGACGACCGCACCGCCGCCGCCAAGGCGCTCGCCGAGCAGAAGCCGGGCAAATCCTGGTGGCATGCCTACGTAGATCTCATGCCCGCGCAAATAAACATGCTGGTCAGGTTGGAGTCCGGCGCGAGATTCTTGACGATCTATCAGCCGCTGATCGTTCCCGGTCTATTCCAGACCGCCGACTACTCGCGTGCGCTGGATCGCACCTACTTTCCGGGTGACTCCGACGCGGAGCTCGATCGCCGGGTGGAGCTGCGTGCGCAGCGCCAGAACATGATCCTGCGTCAGCGCAAGCCGGTGGAAACGAAGGTGGTGCTGCACGAGTCGGTGCTGCGGACGGTGGTCGGCAATCGTCGCGCGATGGCGGCTCAGCTTCGGCACATCGCCGATCTCGGTGCTCGCGAGAACATCGAGGTGCGAGTGCTGTTGTTCGGTGCTGGTTTTCCCGTGGGTATGCCCTTGACGCCGTTCTTCATTTACCAGTTCGGCAGGGACGCTCGGGGGAAGCTGGTCGAGCCGACAATCGTGTTTTCTGAAAGCCTGGCCGGGGCGATGTACTTCGAGCGGCAATCGGAGGTTCAGCTCTACCGGGACGCCTTCGACACCGTGCAGCGCGCCACCCTGGATGTCCGCCCGAGCCGCGACCTGATTCGGGAGTTAGCAAGGGAGTACGACATTGAGCGTTGAATCGGAACGTACCGAGTGGTTCAAGTCCACCTATAGTGCCGGAGGTCAGGAATGCGTAGAGGTCGCCTTCCATTCCGGTGGCGGGGTAGGCGTGCGTGATTCGAAGGATCCCGGCGGTCCGGCGTTGACCTTCGGTTCGCGAGCCTGGGACGCGTTCACCGCTGCATTGCGCGCCGGGAACTTCGGGTAGCCGGGGCGGCGGCTCACCGGTCGTTCACCGAGCGTTCGTGTTGACGCAAGGTGGGAGAGGCAATCTCTACTGGTGGGTGTGCGGGCCCCATCGCACATCTCTACCGATCGAATCGGCCGGAGTTCGCGATGACTGAAACGCCTGTCGCACATGCCTCGAACCCGTCCTCGGGGCTCAGCCCCGATGTTCAGGTCGCCCTGCAGCGGGTCACCACCCGCCTGAACACCGAATTCACCGAACTGGTGGCCGCCGAGACCGTGGACGCCACGGTGCAGTCGGCCTACGAGTACATCGCCAGGGAAGCGAAGGTGGAAGCCTTCCTGCCGCTCCTCGCCGAGCGTATCGCCCGAAAAAGACTGCGGGAGAGCATGACCTGAGCAGCACGCGAAACCTGACGCGCGGTACGCGGCGGTGTGGTGTACGAACCCCCGTCGGGTATCGCGCTTTTTCGTGTAAGCGCCGAAAAGTGTCGTGCTCGGCGGCTAACGTCAAGGAGGTGGGACACGGCGGGGATGACTCAGGGCGGATCGGTTCTCTACGAAGAGATTTCGATGTCATGTTGGATGCGTGCTGGGAGGAGGTGGAGGGGACCGCCTCGGGGGAGTTGCTGGCGGCACTGCATGATCCGGGGTTGCGGGAACGTCGTATCGACGCGCTGCACTATCTCGAGACGCTGCTCATGCGCGATCTCAGTGTGGCCAAATTGCGGGAGGCGGGTCGCGCCGAGCGGGCCGAATTAGCCGATATGTGGCATCGCACCGAGAGTTTGCGCCTGACCGCGATGGCGCTGGTGCGCGCGGAGGAGCATCCGCTGCGGCGTGAGGGCCCCAAGGGATTCGAGCAGGTGTGCGGCTGGCTGGTGGGGCTGCTGCTGCCGCGCGAATACGAGGCCGCGTTCGGTGAAGCCTCGCTGGAATGCGGTCTGGCTCCCGAACGCACACGGCTCCCCTCGCACGATTGGTGGGCCTGGGCCGTGCGCTACGGCTGGCTCGTGGACACCTCCGGTCCCGCTGCCACACAACTACTTTCACTGCACCAGGACGCTTTCGTCGAGCGGGTACGCCGGGTCATCGCCGGTGAGAACGTTCCCGGATCGGACGATCCCGCGGTGGTGGAGCGCTGGGAGCGCGCGTTCAAGGGCATCGAGGAGGAATTGCGCGCGGATCTCGAAGCCGCGCTGGCCGTGGCGCGGGAGGCGCGTGGCGCGTCCTTCGAACTCGCGCTCACCTGGGTCGCCGAACTCTACGAGGAACTCGCCGATCTGCGCGTGCAGCGCCGGGCGGCGGTGCGGCGCTGTATCGCGATGAAGGACGAGGTCGCGGGCCGCGTCAACGCCGCCACCGATTCGGTGCGCGAGTGGTGCTGCGCCGCGGCGGCCGATCGTATCGCCGAGGAGCACGCCGACCTGTGGGCGCGGGTGCGCACCGTCGTGTGGGAGCACCGGAGCACCTGGGAACGTGCGGGATTCACCTTCACCGTGGACGGCAGCGCGCTCGCCGATCGCCTGCGGCTGGCGGTTCGCGAACATCCGGTTCATCATTCCGCGAGCGACCTGTCCTCCGGCGCGATACCGGTGGTGACTCCCGCGTCCGGTCCGGGCGTGCTCGCCGTGGCCACCGATGCCTCCGGATTCGGCCCGGTGGGCGGCTACGCCTGGGTGACCGCCGACGGCCGCAGCGGCGGCGGCAAATGCGTGGACGGGAAGTCCTCGGTGGAATCCGAGCTCATCGCCATCTGCGAAGCCGCGCTGGCGCCCGAGCTGTCGGATCGCCGGCTGCGCATACTGTCCGATTGTGATCAGGCGGTCGAAGCCGTGAACGCCGCGCTGCGCAATCGCACGGCCAATACGCTCCCGTTCTCGGTGTCCGCCGCCGTCCAGGAGTACGTGCACCGGGCGATCGGGCGCACGATTCCCTTCAGCGCCAAATGGATAGCGGGCCACGACGGCCACCCCCTCAACGAGGAGGCACACCGCCTGGCCCGCGCTGCCCGCTGGTAGCGGCTACCGCTTGGGTGGCAGCACCGGGGAGTCCCAGGCGCGGGCGAAGCGCCGCTTGTCCACCGCGTTGGTCTCCTTACTGCGGTAGACCACGTACGGCCGCACCAGGTAGCCGATCGGCGCGCTGAACATGTGCACGAGCCGCGTGTACGGCCAGACGCCGATGAGCGTGATGACGATGAGGCCGTGCGCCTGGAAGGTCCACGGCGTGCCCACCATGAGTTCGGGCTCCGGATGCGCGGTGAAAAGGCTGCGGAACCACGGCGATACGGTCTCGCGGTAGTTGTACGTGCCCCACAGCAGGTTGCTGCCCACGGTGTTGAGCAACCCGGTGATGAGCGCGCCCGCGAGCAACGCGTACATGAATTTGTCATTGGTGGTGGTCGCCTGCCGCACGGCGGAGACCGTGAAGCGCCGGTACAGCAGGATGGCGATGCCGAGGATGACCGCGACGCCCGCGACGGTGCCGGCCGATACCGCGACCACGTGATACAGGTGGTCGGAGATGCCGATGGCCGCGGTCCACGATGCCGGAATCAGCACGCCCAGCACATGTCCGCCGATCACCCCGAGCATGCCGAAGTGGAACAGCGGGCTGCCCAGGCGCAGCAGCCGCGATTCGTAGATCTGCGAAGACCTTGTGGTCCAGCCGAATTGGTCGTTGCGATACCGCCACAGATGGCCCAGCACGAAAGAGGTGAAGGCGATGTAGGGCAGGGTCATCCACAGGGTGCTGGTCATCGGCGGCCTTCCGCTCCGGTGAAGGACAGGGGATCCATGGCGAACGGCTCCAGGCCGACTTCTTCCTCGGGCGGTCCCTGCGCGGCGAGTTCGGCGATGCGCCTGCGGTCGGCGGTGGTGACCGGCGGCAGCGTGGCGGTGACCGCGGCCAGCACGCCGGAATAGGGGGATCCGCTGTCGGACAGGGACAGTCGCAGCAGTTCGAGTACGGGGACGTGCTCGCCCAGCAGGCGCTCGCCGCCCACCGGATCGACGGTGGCCGCGAATTCCAGCAGCACCGGCAGGAAGTCGGGCAGTTCCTCGTCGCCGAGTTCCATGCCCGCGTGCCGGTAGGCGTGTTTGAAGCGCAGTAGCGCCATGCCGCGCTTGCGGGTGTCGCCGTACGCGTAGTAGCTCAGGTGCAGGCTGGCGCGCCGGCGCATGTCGAAGGTCTCGACATACTCCTGCGCCAGCGCGATGGGCGCACCCGAGCGCAGATGCTCGATGATCGGTTCCAGGTGTACACGCACCGAGCTCGGCAATTCGCCCGCGGCATCGGCCAGTTCGCCGATGAATTCGAGTGCCTTGACGCTCGGGTAGTCCAGCAGCAGCGCGCACAGTCGCCACACCAGTCGCCGGTCGCGATCCGAGAGCGCGACGGCCGGTTCGGGCCGGCGGCGGAGTTTGAGCAGGTTCACGGCGTCACTCCGGCCTGGAGGGATGACGCGGTCGCGTCACCCGGGCCGCTCGCGATCGGGCGATCGGCCCGGGCGTTCGGGTAGTCCAGCGCCAGCGCGCCCAGTCGCCAGGCCAGCCGGGAATCGTGCTGGGCGATCGGTGCGGCCGATGCGGTGCGGCGGCGCAGGGTGAACAGCTTCATCGGGCCGCTCCCGCCGGGAGCGTGGATTCGGGTTCGTTCGCGCCGCCGTTGCCGTTGGCCGCGGACCCGTTGTGCCCGTTGCCGTTCGAGCCACCGCCGTGCGAACCGTTGCCGTGCGAACCGTTGCCGTTGCCGTTGCGCCCCGGCAGCAGCCCGGAGGCGTTCTTGCCGTCCCAGTTGAGCAGATTGATGCGCGTGGACTTCTCGTCCGGCGCCGCGCCATTGGTATCGGTGAGGTGGAACTTCTCCGCCATCACGTCGAAGGCCGTCATGCCCGGCCCGCCATCGGTATCGAGACTGCAGCCGGTGGCGAGTGAATCCAGTTCGTGCGCACGCGAAGTCGCACCCTGCGGAATCACGTACCGGTGCTCGTACTTGGCGATGGCCAGCAGCCGGTACATGGCCTCGATCTCCTCCGGCTCGAGGCCCACCGAATCCGGAATGGTGAGATCGGGTTCCTGGCCGAGGTTGATCGAGCGCATGAACGAGCGCATGCCCGCGAGGCGTTGCAGCGAGGAGCGCACCGGGCCGAGTTCACCGGCGGTGAAGAGTTCGGCCAGGTATTCCAGGGGGATGCGCAGCGCGTCGATAGCCCCGAAGAGGTTGTCGACGTTCTCCCCGTCGTGCCCGGTCTCGGACAGCACGTCCACCACCGGCGACAGCGGCGGCACGTACCAGACCATCGGCATGGTGCGGTATTCCGGATGCAGCGGCAACGCGATCTGGTAGTCGACGATGAGCTTGTAGCACGGCGAATCCTGAGCCGCCTGAATCCATTCCGGTGAGATACCGGCCGCTTCGGCCTCGGCGATCACGCGCGGGTCGTGCGGATTGAGGAACACCCCCAGCTGCGCCGGGTACAGGTCCTTGTCGTCCTTGACCTCACACGCGGCCTGCACGGCATCGGCGTCGTACAGCATGACGCCGATGTAGCGCAGGCGCCCGACGCAGGTCTCCGAGCACACGGTCGGAATTCCGACCTCCACGCGCGGGTAGCAGAAAGTACATTTCTCCGCCTTGCCCGTCTTGTGGTTGAAGTAGATCTTCTTGTACGGGCAGCTGCTCACGCACTGCCGCCAGCCGCGGCACTTGTCCTGATCGACGAGCACGATGCCGTCTTCGGAGCGCTTGTAGATCGCGCCGGACGGGCACGCGGCCGCGCAGGAGGGATTGAGGCAGTGCTCGCAGATGCGCGGCAGGTAGAACATGAAGGTCTCCTCGAATTCGAGTTTGACCTTGTCCTCCAGCTTGCCCAGCAGCGGATCCTTGGCGACCTGCTCGGGTCCCGAGCCCAGTGAGTCGTCCCAGTTGGCGCCCCAGGTGACCTTGGCGTCCTCGCCGGTGATGAGCGACTTCGGCTTGGCCACCGGGCTGGTGTCCATGGCCGGGGCCGAGAGCAGATTCTCGTAGTCGTAGCTCCACGGGTCGTAGTAGTCCGAGACCGTGGGCAGGTCCGGGTTCGCGAAGATGTTGAGCAGGCGCTTCATCCGCGAGCCGGACTTGAGGGTGAGCTTGCCCTTCTTGTTGAGGGTCCACCCGCCCTTCCACTTCTCCTGGTCCTCGTAGCGGCGTGGATAGCCCTGTCCCGGACGGGTTTCCACGTTGTTGAACCAGACGTACTCGGTGCCGCCGCGGTTGGTCCACGCCTGCTTGCAGGTGACCGAGCAGGTGTGGCAGCCGATGCACTTGTCGAGGTTCATGACCATCGCGAGCTGTGCCATGACGCGCATGTCAGTACTCCACTTCCTGCGAGCGCTTACGAATCGTCGTCACTTCGTCGCGCTGATTTCCGGTGGGGCCGTGGTAGTTCAGCGCGAAGGACTGCTGGGCGTAACCACCGATGAGATGCGAGGGCTTGATCATGATGCGGGTGAGCGCATTGTGAATGCCGCCGCGTTTGCCGCGACCCTTGAAGTCGTCGGGCTTGTCGGCGCCGTTGCCGTTCGAGCCGTTGCCGTTCGAGCTGTGGCCGTTGGAACCGTTGCCGCCCTTGCCGTTCGAGGCGACGGGCGGCCCCTCGATACGCGGCACGTTCACCGTGCGGTCCTGGGCGTGGTACATGAACACCGTGCCCTCCGGCATGCGGTGCGAGACGATCGCCCGGGCGACCACGACGCCGTTGCGGTTGACCGCCTCGATCCAGTCATTGTCCGCGACACCGATTTTCGCGGCGTCGACATTGGACATCCAGATGGCCTGACCGCCGCGCGAGAGCGTGAGCATGTGCAGGTTGTCCTGGTACGCGGAGTGGATCGACCACTTGGAGTGCGGCGTCAGATAGCGCACGGTCACGCCGCCGTGCTCGTTCACCGAGCCGATGCCGGGCTCGCTGAACAGCGCGGTCATGTCCAGCGGCGGCCGGTAGATCGGCAGCTGTTCGCCCAGTTCGATCATCCAGTCGTGATCGAGGTAGAAGTGCTGGCGGCCGGTCAGGGTGTGCCACGGCTTGAGTCGCTCGGTATTGATGGTGAACGGGGAGTACCGGCGGCCGCCGGTCTCGCTGCCCGACCATTCGGGCGAGGTGATGACCGGTACGGGCCGGGCCTGGGTGTCCGCGAAGGTGATGCGCTTGCCCTCGTGTTCGGCCGCCAGGTCCGCCAGCTTGGTGCCGGTGCGCTCCTCGAGATCCTCGAAGCCCTCCACGGCCAGTCGCCCGTTGGTGGTGCCGGACAGCGCCAGGATGGTCTCGGCGGCGTGCGTGTCCTTGGCCAGCGACGGACGCCCCTGCGCCACACCGGAAACCACGGCGCCGTTCTGGCCGCGCAGGTATTCGACTTCCTCGGTGGGATGGGTGACCACGCCCTTGGTGGTCAGGCCCATGGTCTCCACCAGCGGCCCGAGGGCGGCCATCTTCTCCGCAACCGCGGGGAAATTCCGTTCCACCACAACGAGTTTGGGCATCGTCTTACCCGGAATGGGCTCGCATTCGCCCTTCTTCCAGTCCAGCACGCGCCCGCCGGCCTGGGCCAGCGCGTCGGCGGTGTCGTGCTGCAGCGGCACCGCCACGATGTCCTTGCGGACGCCGAGGTGCTTCTCCGCGAGCCACGAGAAGCCGCGCGCGATGCGGTGGAAGGCGTCGAAGTCGGTGCGGGTCTCCCACGGCGGGGAGATGGCCGGGGTGAAGGCGTGCACGAAGGGGTGCATGTCGGTGGAGGAGAGATCGTGCTTCTCGTACCAGGTGGCGGCGGGCAGCACGATGTCGGAGTACATGGTGGTGCTGGTCATGCGGAAGTCCAGGGACAGCAGCAGATCCAGCTTGCCGGTGGCCCCCTCCTCGCGCCAGACGAGTTCCTGCGGCCGCACGCCGGTGGCCTCGCCGGTCTGCAGGTTGGAGTCCGCGCCCAGCAGATGCTTGTGGAAGTACTCGTTGCCCTTGCCCGAGGAGCCGAGCAGATTGGCGCGCCACACGGTGAGCACGCGCGGGAAGTTCTCCGGGGCGTCGGGGTCCTCGCAGGCGAAGCGCAGCTCACCGGACTTCAGCCCGTCGACCACGTACTCGGCCGCGCTCTTGCCCGCGGCCTCGGCCTCGTCGGCCAGGTCCAGGGGATTGCGGTTGAGCGTCGGGTAGGACGGCATCCAGCCCAAACGCGTCGCGAGCGCGATGTTGTCGGCGGCGGTGCGCCCGGCGAACTCGCCCTTGGCCAGCGGGGAGGCGAAGGCCTCGGAGGTGAAGGGGTCGTAGCGCCACTGATCGTTGGTCAGGTACCAGAACACGGTGCCCTGCATCTGACGCGGCGGGCGCTGCCAGTCTAAGCCGAAAGCCATTGTGGCCCAGCCGGTTACCGGACGGCACTTCTCCTGGCCCACGTAGTGCGCCCAGCCGCCGCCGTTCACGCCCTGGCAGCCGGTGAGCAGCGTCAGGGTGAAGAAGGCGCGGTAGATCTGGTCCGAGTGGAACCAGTGGTTGGTGCCCGCGCCCATGAGGATCATGGAGCGGCCGCCGGATTTATCGGCGTTGTCGGCGAATTCGCGAGCGATGCGCGCCGCCTGCACCGCGGGGACGCCGGTGATCTGTTCCTGCCAGGCCGGTGTGTACGGCTCGCTGGGATCGTCGTACCCGGTAGGCCAGCTGCCGGGCAGCCCCGATCGCGCTACCCCGTATTGGGCCAGCAACAGGTCGAACACCGTCGTCACCCGCTTACCCGCCACGACGGTGGTCGGCACACCGCGCGTGAGGACGCCCGCGGTGGGCTCGTCGAAGCGGGGGAACTGCACGGCCGCAGCGTCGTCGGTGCGACCGTGCAGAGTCAGGAGGGGATCGACGTCCCCGAGGTCCAGGTTCCACTTGCCCTTGCCCGCTTCGGTGAAGCGGTCGCCGAGGGATCCGTTGGGCACCTGGGGATTCGCGTCGCCGTCCAGCAGGACCGGTTTGAATTCCACACCTTCGCCGGTCCGACCGAGATCGGCGGCGGTGAGGAACTTGCCCGGTACCGCGACGCCGTCCTTGTCCTCGAGCGTGATGAGGTACGGCAGGTCGGTGTAGCGCTTGATGTAGTCGTCGAAGCGCTCGGTGCGCTTGGCGACGAAGAACTCGTTCAGCACGACGTGGCCCATGGCCATGGCGAGCGCGGCGTCGGTGCCGGGGCGGGCGGGCATCCACTCGTCGGCGAACTTGGTGTTGTCGGCGTAGTCCGGGGAGACCACCACGACCTTCTGGCCGCGATACCGGGCCTCGGTCATGTAGTGCGCGTCCGGGGTTCGGGTCACCGGGACGTTGGAGCCCCACATGATGAGGTAGCCGGCGTCGAACCAGTCCGCGGATTCGGGCACGTCGGTCTGATCGCCGAAGACCTGCGGCGAGGCCACCGGCAGGTCGGCGTACCAGTCGTAGAACGACAGCATGGAGCCGCCGATCAGCGAGATGAAGCGTGCGCCGACGGCATGGCTGACCATGGACATCGCCGGAATCGGGGAGAAGCCGGCGACGCGGTCGGGGCCGTACTTCTTGATGGTGTGCACGTGGGCGGCGGCGGCCATCTCCGCGGCCTCCCACCACTCGGCGCGCACGAAGCCGCCGCGACCGCGAGCGGACTTGTAGGACTTCGCCTTCGCGGGATCCTCGACGATGGACTCCCACGCCAGCACCGGATCCTTGAGCCGGGTCTTGGCCTCGCGGTACAGCTCCAGCAGCACGCCGCGCACATACGGGTAGCGGATGCGCGCGGGGGAGTAGGTGTACCAGGAGAACGACGCGCCGCGCGGGCAGCCGCGGGGTTCGTATTCGGGCTTGTCCGATCCCACCGAGGGGTAGTCGGTCTGCTGCGACTCCCAGGTGATCACGCCGTCCTTGACGTAGATCTTCCAGGAGCACGAACCGGTGCAGTTCACACCGTGCGTGGAGCGCACCACCTTGTCGTGGGACCAGCGATCACGATAGAACTCGTCGGCCTCGCGTCCGCCCACCTGATGCAGGGTGCGCAAATCGCCGGAAACCTCACCGCGATTGAAGTACTTTCCCAGTCGAAGAAGTGCATCCGCGGAGGAAGTTCCGGTATGCGAGTTAGCCATGACGCCCCCATCGAGTGAGAAAAACCGGGCTGCTGGCTCGACTGTAGGGACGTCATTGCGGGCATCAAAACCATGTTCTCACAGTGCGCGATGGCCGATGGTGAGTTGTGAGATCGCCGCAACCTCACGGTCACTGCGCGATAGCGGCGATACCCCCGATGATCTGGCGTGACCTGCGGTTACCGCGGGTGAACCGCTGAAATGCCGCCCGTTCCAGGGGTTCCGGAGTGGTCACGGTGATGCTTTGGAAACGGCTGGTTCTCCGGCGGTTTACATTTGTTAACACGTTTCGGAAGGGGACCTGTACGCGATTTTCCGCCAACCCGGCTACCGTGTCGCGCTTACGGAGTGGCGTGGATTACTCATCGGTATTCGTGTTTGCTGAATGATCGCCGATGAATATCGCGCGGTCGCGGGTGCGGTATGAAAGCCGCACCGCGCTGTCTCGAATCGGTGTCTCGAATCGGACATTTCAACGCCGCCGCCGATGGCGGCGGCGCGTAAATCCCCATTCCGCTCGTCGGGCTCAGCCGACGGGCTCGGCGTCCCGGGGGCGCTTGAACCAGGCGGCGGCGCTGGACTGGCACAGCAGGATCAGCACCGCCAGTCCGACGATCAGGCCCAGCGGCCCCGGCGGCGACTGACTCGCCGCCCCGCCCAGGCCCATGAGCATGGTGATGACCGCGAGCACGATGGCCGTCACGCGGATCCCGTTGCCACCCGATCCGAACCCGAATGCGAAGCCCGCCAGCAGGATCGGGACCGCGAAGCCGCCGACCGCCACGCCGGCCGCGTAGGCGTCGCCGAGTGCGGACACCGCCACCACGATGACGAGCCCGAGTCCGCCGAAGAGGAAGGAGACCACCCGCGCGGCCTTGACCGACGCGGGCATGGTCGCGGGCTGGGGCGCGTACGGCCCATAGGGGTTGTAGCCGTGCGGATTCGGCGGATAGCCGTAGCCCTGGTTCCCGCCCGTCGGGAACGGCGGCATCGGCTCGTATCCGCCGGGAGCCTGCGCCCCGCCCGGCGGCACGGCCGTGGCGGCGTACGGGGACCCCGGCGCCGGCGCGGCGTGCATCGCCGGAAACGGCGTGGTCGGCGGGTAATTCGGGACCTCGGGCGCGGGTTCGGGCGGTGCGCCCGCCGCGCTCGCCGGATCCGGCTGCCCCCACACCGCGGGCAGTTCGGCCGTGCCGTACGGCGAGCGTGCGCCCGCCCCGGGCTCGGCTGTCGCGCCCGCGTTCGTATGCTCGCCGTCGCGCGGGTCTTTCCCCAGTTCCACCGGTACATCCTCTGCAGTTGTGCGCCCGGCCTCCGTCCCACCGGGTACTTCGCTTCGCACGCTAGCAGTGGCACCCGACACAGCGGCGCGGTCTGGATCACACATTCTTCAGAAGGTGACCGAAGTCGTGGGACGACTCGGTGGCATCCCGCCGCGCCTCGAGCTAGATTGGAGTCATTCCAGAAAACGACCATCGTTCAGAAGGAGTGCGATATGACCACCACACTGTCCCGGACCCCGATCACCAGCCCGCTCGGTAAGGCCGAACAGAAGGCGGTCGGCCTGGCACTGCAGTCGGCGCTGACCGATCTCGTCGATCTGTCGCTGCTGGCCAAGCAGGCGCACTGGAACGTGGTGGGCCGCGACTTCAAGACCGTGCACCTGCACCTGGACGAGGTGGTCGACAGCGCCCGCGAGTTCTCCGACGCCGTCGCCGAACGCGCTGCGGCACTGGGTATCTCCCCGGACGGCCGCGCGGCGACCGTCGCCGAGGCCAAGGGTCTGCCGCAGCTGCCCACCGGCTATCTGCGCACCCATGAAGCGGTATCGGGCATCGTCGAGGTACTGGACAAGCTGACCCAGCGCCTGCGCGGCCATATCGCCGCCACCGAGACCGCGGACCCGGTCACCCAGGATCTGTTCATCTCCATCACGGCCAAGATCGAGGAGCATCGCTGGATGTTCCAGGCCCAGCTCGCGGACTGACCGGCGGCCGAACGGGAGCACAGCCCACTCCCGTTCGGCGGACACCGCCGCACGGCGCGGAACCGGAACACCACGGAACGCGACCGGGATCGGACTCGACAGCGAAACACCCGCCGGACACCTGTGCCCGGCGGGTGTTCGTCTGTGCAGCCGAACTTTTCGGCGCCGGTCGCTACTCGGCGATCAGCTCGGCCTCCGAGTCCAGCGCCTGCTGCGTCTCCTCCGGCACGCCGACCGCGCCCGGCAGGTAGGTGATCGAGCGCAGCGCACCCGTGTAGCGGAAGACGCCGCGGCGCTCGCGCAGCTCCCAGGAGACCGGGCCGCGCGCGTCGAGCCCGACGGTGATGCCCGTCCACGGCGCCATGCCGACCAACTGCACCTGATCGGGCAGGGTGGCCGCCTGCACGCCGTCGATGCCGAGGGAGAAATCCCAGCGCAGGTGCGGCTGTACCGTCGCGGACACGGTCAGATTCCGGCTGCCCGCCGGGATGGGACCGGCGTCCACGGTGTGCTCGCGGCCGTAGGCGTTGTAGGTGAAGTGCAGGCGATCGTGCTCCACGTAGAGCACATAGCCGCCGAGCGGATCACCGTGCGACACGAGCACACCCGCGTCTCCCGGCTCGAACCCGGCGAGTTCGGCGGCGATGGTGAAGTCCCGGTACGCGATCAGGCGCTGGGAGCGGTACCGCTCGAGCGTGGCGGTGCCGGGCAGGATGCGGACGCGGTCGGTGAGCCGGGCCTCCTCGGGCCGGCGCAGGGCCAGATCCTGGCGCGTGAGCAGCGGGAACACCGTGTTGTTCCAGGCGGCCTCGTCCCAGGCGGCAGCCAGCTCGGCCACCTTCTCCGGGAATCGCTCGGACAGATCGTGCAGTTCGGTGGGATCGGTGCGGACGTCGAAGAGCTGCCAGCGCGGATCATCGATGCCGCGCGCGGGCTCCAGCAGCGCCAGCAGCTTCCAGCCGTCCCGGTAGAAACCGCGATGCCCGGTCATCTCCGAATACTGTTCGGTGTGCTGGGACACCGCGCCCGGATCACGCAGCACATCGACCGCGGACACGCCGTCGAAATCCTTGGCGGGCAAGCCGTTCCGGACGGTGGGCCGCTCGAGCCCGGCCAGTTCCAGCAGGGTGGGAGCCAGATCGGTGACGTAGGTGTACTCCTGGCGCACGCCCGCGTCATCGGTGGTGCGCGGCAGACCCTTGGGCCAGGACAGCACGAACGGCACCCGGACACCGCCCGCGAAGGTCTGGCCCTTGTAGAAGCGGAACGGGGTGTTGGAGGCCTGCCCCCAGCCGCGCGGATAGTGCACGCCCAGCCGGGCGGTGCCGATGAGTTCGTCGTCGTGCGGCACGTCGCGTTCCCAGTCCGGCTCGTCCACCTGGGCGAACTGTGCGAAGTAGGTGCGGGTGCCCTCGGGCCCGCCCTCCGCGGTACCGCCGTTGTCCGAGGTGAACACGATGATCGTGTTGTCCAGCTCGCCGAACTGTTCCAGGGTCTCCACGATCCGCCCCAGGCTCTGGTCGATGCTGTCGACCATGCCCGCGTACACCTCCATGTACCGCTCGAAGCGCGACTGCTGTTCCGGGGTCAGCGAATCCCATTCCTGCGCTTCGTAACCCGGTTCGGTGTTGCGCGGCTTCTGCTCGGTGCCCGGCGGGAACAGCCCCTGGGCCAGCTGCTCGGCGAACCGGCTCTGGCGCAGCCGGTCCCAGCCCTCTTTGTACCGGCCCCGGTATTTGGCCTGATCCGCGGGTTTGGCCTGCAACGGCCCGTGCATGGCGGTGTGCGCGAAGTACAGGAAGAACGGTTTGGTCGCGTCGTGCGCGCGCAGATCCTTGAGGTAGCCGATGGCGCGATCGGTGTAATCGTCGGTGAGATAGTAATTCTCGGGAAACTCCTCGACCTCCACCGCGGAGCTGTCCGAGATCAGTTGATTCGGATGATAGAAGGAGTTCAGGCCCTCCAGCGATCCGTAATAGCGGTCGAATCCGCGCTGGGTCGGCCAGGAATCGCGATGCGCGCCCGGATGCAGCGTGGCGTCGCGCACCAGATGCCACTTTCCGACCGCGTAGGTGGCATATCCGTTGGCGCGCAGAATCTCCGGCAGGGTGAGCACGTCATCGGCGAGTTCGAGGCGCAGTCCCGGATATCCCGGATCGGCGTTGGCGACGAAACCGAAACCCGCGCGGTGGGAATTCACGCCGGTCAGCAGGGCGGCGCGGGACGGCGAGCACAGCGGCGTGGTGTGAAAGTTGGTGAGCCGCAGGCCCGTGGCGGCCAGGCGGTCCAGGGTCGGGGTCTCGATCTCCGAGCCGAACGGCCCGATATCGCTGAATCCCATATCGTCGACCAGCACCACGATGATGTTGGGCGCACCGGCGGGGGCGGCGGGCGGATAAACCCATTCGGGGGTCGAATCGGCGGTGGTGCGGCCGATCTCGCCGGCGAAGTTCTCATAGCCACGGGCATGCGGGGGAACAGGCATCCGCCCAGCAAAGTTCCGGGTCCCGCCGCTCGCCAGGGTTTCATTCGTGCTGCGCGCAACCGGTGATCGGGTGCTCACCCGCTGTTACCGTCGCCGCCATGCACATCGGCCACCCCTGCGCGCCCCGCACCGGACTGCTCCGGTCCTCGCGGGTACAGGGCTGTCCGCACTGTGCCTGACGCGCCGGCCCGCGCGTAATTCTCCCTTTTCTCAAGTCCCCCAGGTGTGTTCAGCGCACCCCGCCGCCTGTCCAGCGGCTCATATCTCGAGGATCTTCAGATGAATACGTCCCCCCGTGGACTGGATCGCCGTCATTTCCTGCGCAACTCCGGCATCGCCGCGCTCGCCATCTTCGGTGGCGGCGCGCTGGCGGCCTGCACCTCGGCCGTGAACCAGAGCAAAGGCGGCGGCGACGACAACGCCGAGCCCGTGCGCGGCGGCACGCTGAAGTACGGCGTCCAGTTCGATCTGATCCCCTCGAACCTGCTCACCAACACCGGCACCACCCCGGCCGTGATCGGCCTGGTCTACGAATCGCTGGTCCGCTACCCGCACGACAAGCTGGAGCCGCAGCCGCTGCTCGCCGAGAAGTGGTCGCTGGCCCCGGACGGCAAGTCGATCACCCTGGACCTGCGCAAGGACGTGAAGTTCCACAGCGGACGCGGATTCACCGCCAAGGACGTGGAATTCGCGCTGCGCACCTACGCCGATCCCAAGTGGACCGCGCAGCTCAAGAGCACCGCCGCGGCCATCACCGGCTTCGACATCATCGATCCGTACCGCATCACCCTGAGCTTCGCGCATCCGCTGGGCAACATCTTCGACCTGCTCGACACCGTGCCCATCCTGGACAGCGAGAGCATCGATCAGGTCGGCACCGGCGAGAAGCTCATCGGCACCGGGCCGTTCCGCTTCGTCTCGCGAATCCCGAACCAGCAGCTGGTCTTCGAACGCAACCCCGACTACCGGATCCCGGAGCGGCCGTACCTGGACCGGGTCGAGTTCACCGTCATCGCGGACAACCAGGCCCAGCTCAACGCGCTCAAGTCCGGCCAGATCCATTTCGCGGACGCCATCAGCTACCGCGACAACGAGAACCTGGCCAAGAACGACGAGTACAAGGTCATCGCCTACGAGGGCGCCGAACTCCAGCTCTACGTGGGCGCGAACGTCTCCGATCCCGCGCTCGCCGACGTGAAGCTGCGCCAGGCCATCGCCTTCGCCCTCGATCGCGAGCGCATCATCACCGAGGTCTTCCGCGGCGCGGGCTACCCGCTGAACGTGCCGTGGCCCAAGGGTTCCCCGGCCTTCGACGCCGGGCGCAACACTCGCTACCAGCGCGACGTGTCCAAGGCCAAGCAGATCCTGTCGGGCCTGCCCAAGCCGCCGAAGGTGCCGCTGACCTTCGTCGCGGGCATCGCCGCCTACGAGGCCGCCTCGCAGATCGTCCAGGCCAACCTCGCCGAGGTCGGCATCGAGGTCGAGCTGGTGCCGATCGACAACGCCACCTTCGTCAAGCAGCTCATCGGCGCGCAGTTCCCGGGCTTGTGGATCACCGACCACTCCTGGGCACAGTTCGTGCCCTCCACGCTCACCGTCAGCGCCTACCCGTTCAACGCCCGCAAGAACGCCTCGCGCTTCGAATCGCCCGCCTACGTGGCCGCGGCCGACGCCGCCTGGAAGCTGCCCCAGGGCACCGGGCCCGAGGCGGCCAAGGCCTACCAGGCGCTGAGCGATCAGCTGCTGGAGTCGCTGTTCCTGATCGAGATCGGCGTGCACCACCCGCAGGGCACCTCCACCCGGAAACTGCACGCGGTCAACTGGACCAAGCGCCGCGAACTCGATCTGCGCGAGGCGTTCCTCTCGTGACCGGGTACCTGCTGCGCCGGGTGCCCTCGGCGGTGGCGGTGCTCTTCGGAGCGTCGGTGCTGATCTTCCTGCTGCTGCGCCTGGTCCCCGGCGACCCGGCCACCACGCTGGCCGGGCCCGACGCGAGCCCGGAGTCCATCGCCGCCATCCGGCAACAGCTCGGCCTCGACAAATCCATTCCCGCGCAATACCTGACCTGGGTGAGCGATGTGCTCTCCGGCGATCTCGGGCGCTCGTACATCATCGGCGGGCAGATCGCCGACCTCGTCGGGCGCGGGCTCACCAACACCCTCGTGCTCACCGCCTTCGCGCTGGTGCTCGCGGTGACCATCTCGCTCGCGGTCAGCGTCGCGGCGGTGCTGTGGGATCGCAGGTGGCTCAACGCCGTCGTCGCCGCGGCCAATACCGTGGCGGTCGCGGTGCCGGTCTTCGTGACCGGCGTCCTGCTCGTGCTGGTGTTCGCCGTCGCCATCCCGGTCCTGCCGGCCGGCGGGGTGCCCCCGGACGGCTTCATCGCCCGGCCCGACATCGCCGTGCAGTACCTGCTGCTGCCCGGCATCTGCCTGGCGCTGCCGGTGACCGCGGCCCTGACCCGCTTCCTCACCGAATCGCTGCGCACCGAACTGCGCAAGCCCTACGTGCTGACCGCCCGGGCCCTGGGCATCTCGCATCGCGAGATCGTCACCCGCGGCGCGCTGCGCAACGCCCTGCCGACCATGCTCACCGTGCTCGGCATCCAGACCGGGCAGCTGCTGGGCGGTGCGGTGCTGGTGGAGGCCGCCTTCGCCTGGCCCGGCATCGGCCAGCTCATCGAACAGGGCATCAACCGGCGCGACTACCCAGTGGTGCAGGCGCTGCTGCTGTTCTCGGTGGCGGTCTTCGTCGCCATCCAGCTCACCACCGACATCGTGCACGCCTACCTCGACCCCCGCATCCGCATCGGAGGCCGATCATGAGCGGTATCTCACCGTCGACCACCGATCCGTCGAAAACCCCCGTGCCCGAGCTCGATCCCGGCGTACTCGACCCCACCGTCGGCACGGCCGTGGAAACCGCCGACCGGCACGCCGATTCGGCGCGCCCGCTGCTGCGGGCCCTGCGCAGGGGGCAGGGCCTGGCCGGGGTGCTGCTGGTGGGCGTCATCGCCCTCGCCGGACTCGCCGCCGGACTGCTCACGGACTACGGTCCGCTGGAACAGATCCCGGGCGCCAACCTCGTCGGGCCCAGCGGTGAGCACTGGTTCGGCACCGACAACCTCAACCGCGACATCTTCTCCCGCGTGCTGTACGGCATTCGCATCGATCTGATCATCGCCTTCACCGCCGTGCCGATCGGCGCGGTGATCGGGGCCCTGGCGGGACTGCTGGCGAGCGTGAACACGATCGCCGACGTCATCACCCAGCGCGTGTTCGACCTGATCCTGGCCTTCCCGGCGCTCATCTTCGCCATCGCGCTGGCCGCGGTCACCGGGCCCGGCGCGCACGCGGTGATCGTGGTGATCATCGCGGCCGAGATCCCCATCTTCGGCAGGCAGATTCGCACCGCCATCCTGGCCGTGCGTGAGCAGCCCTACGTGGAGGCGTCGGAGGTCATCGGCGCGAGCACCTGGTGGACGCTGCGGAAACACGTGCTGCCCAACGTGATCGAGCCGATCTCGGTCCAGCTGGCGCTGTCGCTGTCCATCGCGGTGTTCATCGAGAGCGCCATGAGCTTCATCGGCATCGGCGTGCGGCCGCCCGAACCCTCACTGGGCTCGCTCATCTCGGCTTCCATCGACAATCTCGACGCCAATCCGGCGTTCGCGGTCGGACCGCTGCTCGTGGTCTCCGGCCTGACCCTCGGATTCCTTTTGATCGCCCAGGCACTGGGCCGCGCCCGGAGGATCGGATGAGCGACAACGAGCAAGTCCCCACCGGCGCGCTGCTCGAAGTTCGGGAGCTGGTGGTGCGATTCGGTGACCGCGTCGTGGTGGACGGGGTGCACGTGCGCGTGGACCGCGGCGAAACCGTCGCGCTGGTAGGCGAATCCGGCTCTGGCAAATCCCTGACCGCGCGGGCCGTGCTCGGTCTGCTGCCCGACGGCGCAGGGGCCGCCGGATCCATTCGACTGGGCGGCGCCGAGATCATCGGCGCCCCCGACGCCGAACTGCGCGCCCTGCGCGGGACCCGCGCGGCCATGGTGTTCCAGGAGCCGCAGACCGCGCTGAACCCGGTTCAGAAGATCGGCACCCAGCTCATCCAGGCGCTGCGCGCGCACGCGGCGAACGGCGCCGGGGCGGCGCAGGGCTCGATCACCAAGGCGGAAGCCAGAACCCGGGCCATCGAGCTGCTCACCCTGGTCGACATCCCCGAGCCGGACAAGCGCGTGGACTGGTATCCGCATCAGCTCTCCGGCGGTCAGAAACAGCGCGTGGTCATCGCGCTGGCGCTGTCGGGCGAGCCGGACCTGCTCATCGCCGACGAACCCACCACCGCCCTCGACGTGACCGTGCAGGCCGAAATACTGGACCTGCTGCGCGAACTCCAGCGCCGCACCGGCACGGCCATCCTGTTCATCACGCACAACCTGGGTGTGGTGGCGGCCATCGCCGATCGCGTGGTCGTCATGCGCGCCGGACAGGTCGTCGAAACCCGGGGCGTGCACGAGCTTTTCGGCGATCCCCGCGAGGAGTACACCCGCACCCTGCTCGCCGCGGTGCCCGAGCTTCCGGAACGGACCGGGGCGGCCGATCCGGCGGCGCCCGCCGAGCCGGCCCCCGCGCCGGTCCGGATCGCGAAGCGGCCGGACGGCGACGCGATCGAGGTGGCGGGCGAGGCCGAGGTCGCGCGCGAGCCGTCCGGCGCCGCGGTAGCCACCCCGGACCCGGCCGAGACACCCGAACCGGTGCTGCGCGTCAGCGATCTGACCGTCGTCTACCGGCGCGGCCGCCAGGAGTTCCGAGCCCTGGACGGCGTCTCGCTCACCGTCGCGCCGCGCGAGGTGATCGGCCTGGTCGGCGAATCCGGCTCGGGCAAGAGCACACTCGGGCGCACCGCGCTGGGCCTGGTGCCCGCCACCGCGGGAGAGGTGGTGCTGCAGGGCGTTTCGCTCACCGGCCGCTCCACCCGCGAGCTGCGCGGCCTGCGCAAGAACGTCGCGCTGGTGCATCAGGACGTCACCGCGTCCCTGGATCCGCGTCGCACGCTGGAGGATTCCATCGGCGAGCCGCTGCTCGTGCATCGCGCCGCCTCCGGTGCGCTGCTGCGCGCACGGGTCGGGGATCTGCTGGATTCGGTGCGCCTGCCCCGGGAGTACGCCACCCGCCGCCCGGGCGAGCTCTCGGGGGGTCAGCGTCAGCGCGTCGCCCTGGCCCGGGCGCTGGCCCTGGCTCCGCGCCTGCTCATCGCCGACGAGCCGACCAGCGCCCTGGACGTGTCGGTGCAGGCCCAGGTGCTGGAGCTGTTCGCCGACCTGCGGGCGGAATACGGTTTCGCCTGCCTGTTCATCAGCCACGATCTGGCCGTGGTCCATCAGATCGCGGATCGGGTGGTGGTGCTGCGCCGGGGCGGCGTGGTCGAGACCGGACCGGTCGCGGAGGTCTTCCGCCGGCCGCGTGCGGACTACACCCGCAAACTTCTGGCAGCCGTCCCGGCCGCGACGCCGCGCCCACTCGTCGAAGCGCCGCGGGATTCATCCACCGTCGCCGCGCCATTCGCGGTCGGAGCCTGAGCAATACGCGTTTTCTCCGCGTATTCACGCTGTTGGGAAGGGTCGGTCCGGCCCTTTCCAATACAGACCAAATGGTCTTATTGGACCATTCACGCAATACCGCGCCGAGCCCCCAATAGTGGGGGACAGGGGGTTCGGCGCGGTCTTCGCGCGTTCGCGCACCTTCCGCAATAGGCGCCCGTTGCAAGCGGAATATGCGTTCGATGGGCGGAAATTCTTGCGGCCGAGCAGGATCGGGCGGCTACCGGCGTGCACCGATACCGTCAGGGTCACCCGGATATACAGATTGGGCAACTCGCGTGTACGCGTTCTCGTCGCGGACTGTGGAAACATTCTCTTCCAGGGTGAATACCCGGCGGGGCCCGCTTCAACGGGGAGGTGCGGTGTCCGCCGGTTGCTGACGAAGGAGGACCGGTGGTCGCCAATATGACATGCGGACGCGATTACGAAGCCCTGGAAGCCCCCACGCTCGGGAATCTGCTTCGGAAATTGCGTGACGATCGGGGCGTGTCGCGGGAACGATTGGCCTTCAACGCCGGTGTGAGCGCCAGCTACATAACGCATTTGGAGAAGGGCGACCGCGGCAATCCCACCCGCGAGGTGGTGCAGGCGCTCACCCGATACCTGGATCGCCTGGAACCGCTCTCGATCTCGGATCGGCGTCAGCTCACCGATCTGGCCGGGCTGCCCGCCGAGGATTTCCCGACGGTGGCGCAATTGCGTGCCGCACTCACCCCGGACCTGCACCGCATACTCATCCAGCACCGGCCCGACCCGGCGGCGTTCATGGACAGCCGCGCCAATGTCGTTGCCTGGAACGAGGGTTGGGCCGACGCGTTCCCGGGCCTGGTCGACGACGGCAACATGCTGCACTGGTTCTTCAACAACGAGCTCGCCACCCGCGTCATGGTGAACTGGGAGAGCGACGCCCGGCAGGTGGTGCGCTGGCTGCGCGGATTGATCGGCCGCTCGGGCAACGCCGCCGGATTCACCGATCTCATTCGCGAACTCGGCGCGTATCCGAAGTTCCGTCAGGTCTGGTCCGAGGGCGGGGTGGCCTTCGCGCCGCACGTCTGGTCCCTGCACCTGCGGAACCCGGTCACCGGCGTCCGCCGCCGGTTGTACGCCCAGACCGGCCGCCTCGACAGCGGCGTCTATCCGGGCCAATTGCTCGCCGTGCTCGGCCTGCCCGTCTGAACCCGGTCCGGCCACCGTCGCCCGAATCAGCGGGGCGGTGGCCGAATTCGCCGGCTCGCGCTCGAATCAGCGGGGCAGCGGGATGAACTCCACCGGCTGCCCGTCGACCGCGTCCGCGGGCACCACCGCGAGCGCGTCGCGGCCCAGCAGATTGGCCAGATGCGCGGTGCGCAGGCGCACATCGCCGATCAGCTCACCGGCCGGGCCCAGCCGCGCGGGCACGATACGCGGTGCGGGCCCGGCGAGTTCGGCGGCGTTCGCCAGCGGCGCGCGGAAGGCCGGCGCGGGCGTGGCGCCGGTCAGCCCGTCGCGCAGCGCGCCGATCAGCCCCAGCAGGGTGGACACCGCGGCGTACGGATTCCCGGGCAGCCCGAGAACGGCTGGGCCGGCGGCGAGTTGGGCCACCACCGTCGAGCCGCCCGGGCGCAGCCGCAGCCGGTTCACCAGCACGCGGGCCTGCGCGCGGTCGAGCGCGGCGCGCAGCTGATCGGCCGCGCCGCCGCCGGTCGCGCCCACGATGACCAGCAGATCGCAGTCGCCGGCCGCGGCGAAGACCTCGTCGAAGGCGTTCGCGGTGTCGCGCAAATGGACTCGATCGATGGTGAGCACACCGGAGGCGGCGAGCAGATCGGGCAGCACCGGCCCGATGGAGTCGCGGGTCTGCCCGGCGTGCAGCGGACCCTCGCTGCGAATCTCGTCGCCGGTCATCACGATTCGCGCCCGCACCGGACCGCGCACCGCGACCGTGTGCACCTCGGCGCTGGCGGCCACCGAGATCAGCGCGGTGGTCACCGGCGCGCCCGCGGGCGCGACCTCGTCGCCGGGCTGCCACTCCTCACCGCGATAGCGCACATCGTCGCGAATCGGGGTGTCCGGCAGGCGATGCAGCAGGCCGTCCGGCCCGAGCGTCACGAACTCGTCGCGCACCACCGAGCCGGTGCCGTCCGGCACGTGCGCACCGGTGGCGATGCGCACCGCTTCGCCGTCCAGCAGGCCCACCGGGCGCCGCCCGCCCGCGAAGCCGATGTCGCGCCGCACCTGCCAGGGTCCGGTCCCGCTGACCGCGTACCCGTCCATGGCCGAGACGTCGAACCGGGGCAGCGCGTCGGCGGCCGGCATCGGCTCGGCCAGGGTCGCGCCCTTCACCGTGCGCACCGCGGCGTGCCGCACCGGCAACCGGGAGATATTCCGGCGCAGGGTATCCCGCGCCTCGTCCAGGGTGAGCGGGGCCGCGCCGCGCCCCGCCGTGACGCGTGCCCGCTGCACGTCGTCCGGGGTGTCGCAATCATCGACCCCGGACAGCTGCACGGTGACGGTGTCGACGGGCACCAGCGCCTTCATCGGCCGATTGACCGGGGACTCGAGCTGACGCAGGGCGGCGAGCAGCGCGGTGCGCCGCCAGACGCCCACGAGGTACTGCGGCCGCCCGGCGGCGTCGGCCGCGAACACCGCGTCGCTGCCGGATTCCTTTGCGTGCACGAGTAGTTCGTCGACCGCGGCGGCTGTGAGAAATGGCATGTCCGCGGCGAGCACGACAATGGATCCGGCCGGGAATTCACAGCCCGCGAGCGCGCCGATGCCCGCCGCCACGGCCGCCACCGGACCCGCGCCGGCTGGCACCTCCTGGGTCTGCAGAATCTCCGGCGGCAACTCGGGACGATGCGGTCCCACGACCACGACGCGCGTGCACGCCGCGACCGCCCGCAGGGCCGCATCCAGCATGGATTGACCGCCGACCACTATCGCGGGCTTGTCCACACCGCCCATCCGGCTGGCCCGCCCGCCCGCGAGCACGATGGCGTCGACGGTCGTCACGAGGGTGCGCCGGGGGTGTGGATGATCATGGTTGAAGATGGTAGTTGCCGGTCGATTCCGATCCGCGAACCCGGTCCGCGCCGCGTCCGTTTCGTTCGCTTGCTAAGCAATTGCTCATCTCTTCATCGTTATGCGAAGTGTTGCGACACATAGTAGAAATGATCATGTTTTGGAACTCCTGCACAATCGCATATGGCAGTATCCGAGGCCAGAGCTGACGGCGTTCCTGGCGATTCGTCACAGTTCACGACAGGCGTTACAGCGGGTCCCGCTGTCCGGAACCGGGTGGGCACCGGATCGATGAAGGTTGGTTTGCTGAATGTTTGTGGAGAGGGAACGGCGTGGTGTTGAGCGTGAAACCGCCTAGAGACTTCGAAGAGCTGAAACCGCCGACCTTCGGTCTGCTGCTGCGTAAGCTGCGCGACGCGCGGGGGGTATCGCGAGAAAGGCTCGCGTTCAACGCCGGGGTCAGCGCCAGCTACATCAGCCATTTGGAGAAGGGTGATCGCGGCCATCCCACCCGCGAGGTGGTCGACGCGCTGGTCCGCTATCTGGACCGAATAGAGCAGCTGTCCGCGGTCGAACGCCGCCATCTGCTCGACCTGGCGGGGCTGGGCGTGAGCGAATTCCCCACCGTGCAACAACTGCGCGCCGAAATCACCGACGACATGCGGCGCGCACTGGACCTGCACGAGCCCAATCTCGCGGCGTATGTCGATACCCGGTGGAATGTGCTGGCCTGCAATGCCAGCTACTCCCGCGCGTTCCCCGGACTGGAACAGGACGTCAATATCCTGCGCTGGTTTCTGGGAAACGAACGCGCGCGCGACGTGATGCTCGAGTGGGAGGACGAGGTCCGGCTCACCGTGCACTGGCTGCGCGGACTCATCGCCGGCTCCGGTGACACCGCCTGGTCGGTGGACTTCCTCGCCGAACTCGGCCGCTTCGGGCTCTTCCGGGAAATGTGGGACGAGGGCATCGCCGCCTACGGCAGGCCCCGGCCGATCATGCATTTGAACGACATTGCGACCGGGCGGTGCCGGGCCATCGCGGTGCAGTTGTTCAGTGTCTTCTCCGCGGCCTATCCGACCCAGATTCAGATCTTCCTGGGCATTCCGAGTTGGTGCTCGGAATCGGGCGAGATACTCGATCCCGGTCATTTGCGGAGTCTTTCGCAGGAGGATTAGCGCGCCGCGGGCAACCGGCGGGGCCGCCACCGCGGGGTCGCGGCCGTGCGCCCGGCGCGCACTACTGCGCGATGTCGATCTCGCCCCCGCCACGGCTGGTGAACCACGGATTGGCCCGCGGCCGCCCGGGCGCGCGGTGCGGTTGCGCGACGGCCCGCCGCGCCAGCCGAATCAGCAACGGCGCCACCACTTCCGGATGGGTCCACACCGCGCCGTGGCCCGCTCCCGGAATGGTGACCACGCCGTCGGCGCCGGACAGTCCGGCGGCGAGCAGTTCCGACTTCTGCGCGGTGCTGGTGCCGTCGTGGCTGCCCCGGACCACCAGCGCGGGCGCGCTGATCTCGCCGAGCCGATGCAGGACCGAGCGCCGCTGCATCAGGCAGTCCGCGGCGGGCGCGATCGCCTGCCGATCGGAGGCGTACCAGCGGCTGGTCCAGGATCGCCACTGCCGCGGATCCGAACCGCCGATCAGCTGCGGCGCCAGTTCCGCGACCAGCGGGGCCATCGGCTCGGCGCCGCACCAGCGCTCGAAAAAGGTTCGGTAGAAGGCGAGTTCGGCGGGCGTGCAGGCATCGCCCTCGGTGGACATGAGCGCGAGTCCGCGCACGCGCTCGGGCGCCAGCAGCGCCGCACGCAGTGCGGTGTAACCGCCCTGACTCATTCCGCCGAATACTGCTTTGTCGATTCCGAGTTCATCGAGAACGGCCAGAACATCGGCGGCCATATCCCAATAGGTGAAGGGTTCGCCCTCGGGTGTCTGGGTGCGTCCGTGGCACCGCGCGTCAACAGTTACGAGATTGATTCCGGCCGCTGCCAGAGGTTCGCGCATGGGTTCGAACATCGTTTCGTCCATGAGAAAACCGTGGGTGAGCAGAAGTGCCGGGCCCGGGATGTCGCTGGCAACGAAATGAACTGTGGCTGAACCTGATCGCACATAAGGCATGGTCAGACCGTAAAGGCAGGAAGTGTTCCGGGCCTAATGTTTGCCCACGCGGTGCCAGGCACCCTTCAGTACTCTTCCCGACCGGTACCAACACTGGCGAGTGTCAGTACTGCTAGGGGTTTGCCCCAGATGCCGCCAAAACTGGACAACAACACCGTGCGGCCATTTAAATCAGGCCGTGGCGCTTTTGGGACGAGCGTCAATTCCAAGGGAGGAAATCGAAAATGTTCGACGTTACTACTGCCGCTCGCCACACCGACTTCCGAGTCGATCAGGGAGCAGGACTGCGGGATTCGCTCGAGGGTTTGCTCCTGCACGACGGTGTCGGTTTGGATGCGCGAATGCGGCACGCGATCGCCGCGGTCGTCCATCTCGCCGTGGATACTCCGCTGGGCCCGCCCGAGGACGCCGAAGAATTCCTCGGCCGCCTGGACGCCGGCTGGCTGTTCGCCGCCTGGAACGAATCCGACAGCGAATTGTCGATGCTCAACACGCTGTCGGGCGGGGCGGTGCCGGCGCTGTCCTGGTGCGAGCTGATGTTCACCACGGCACTGGCGCCCTGGTCATCGGCCCCGGCGGCGGTGCACGCGCGGCGAATATTCCTCACCGGAGAACAGGCACGTTTGACCGCGGTCGCCAGTGGGGATTGCTCCATGATGGGCCGTGCCTGATCCCGATTCGGTACCCCGCGGAAAACTATCGAAGAGGGTGGACGTCGTGAAAATGCTCTTTACCAATTTCGACGCAATGTTCGAATCGATCTCGCGCCCGCAGGAATTGGAGCCCGCGTCCTGGCATCAGCAGGCGCTGTGCACGCAGACCGATCCGGAGGCATTCTTTCCGGACAAGGGCGGTTCCACGAGGGAAGCCAAACGCATCTGCTCGGCATGCGAAGTGCGGCGCGAATGCCTCGACTACGCGCTCAGTCACGATCAGCGTTTCGGCATCTGGGGTGGACTCTCCCCGCGCGAACGCCGTCGCTACAACGCCGCCTGAACGGGATTTCGCGCGCGAGCCGGGTATTCGCCGGCGCACCGCCCGCCGATCAATCCGAAGCCGCTGGGAGCAAGCAGAACTCGTTCGTCTCCGGATCGGCCAGCACGGTGACGGGCGCGGCGGCCGGTGGGATCTGCGGGGTGCCGGGGCCGACCGGGAGCGCGCCCGCGGCCCGCAGGCGAGCCGCCTCCGCCGCGGGATCATCGGTGGGGAAGGCGATGAGATCCAGATGCAGACGGCTGCGTGCGTCCTGAGCGCGGGGCGTGCGCAGGAACTCCAGCCACGGGCCCTGTCCGGTGGCCGAACGGATTCCGGCGTAGCGGGCGCTGTCGTGGGTGACCGGCCACCCGGAGGCCGCCGACCAGAATTCGGCCAGCCGCAGCGGATTCTCGGTGTCGACCACGATGGCCGCGACCGATCCGGTGTCGACGTAGTGCTCGCGCGGCTCCAGGACGCAGAACTCGTTGCCCTCGGGATCGGCCAGCACGGACCACGGCACCGCGCCCTGCCCGATGTCGAGCCGGCGCGCACCGAGCGCGAGCGCTCGATCCACCTGCACGCGTTGATGATCCAGTGATCTGCTGGCCAGATCCAGATGGATGCGGTTCTTCGCCGATTTGGCGCGCTGGGCGGGCAGGAACGTCAGGGCCACGTCCAGGCCGTCCGGGTCGGGGGCGGCGACGTCGACCGAATCCGGCCGCTCCACCGTGACCTCCCAGCTCAGCAGTTCGGCCCAGAAGCGTGCCACGCTTCGGGGCTCCATCGCATCGAACACCACGCACGCCAGCCGGGTGGACATGTTTCAACGGTAGCCGCCGCCGCGGGCGCCGTGTGGCGGGTTCTCGGTATCCGGCGGCCCGGCAGGCTGCCATCCGCGCGGTCAGCCGGGCGGATTCGTCCCGGTCACGGGCGGTTCGAAGACGTGACGCGCCCGGCGGAGGTCGACGCGGTCATCGAGCATCGGGCAGCCCTCGGCCGCGAGCTCGCGCAACTGCCGATGCGCCAAATGCGGTGCGGGCGTGCCATTTGCGCGCAGAATGCGATGCCACGGCAGGTCGGCCGCGTCGGTGCGCATGATCCAGCCGACCGTGCGCGGGGTGGACAATCCGGCCGCGGCCGCGATGTCGCCGTAGGTGGCGACCCGCCCGGGCGGAACGGCCGCGACCAGGGCGCGCACCCGTTCGATGTCGGCGTCGGAGGTGGGCATGGTCCGACTCTAGGCGGGTGCGGCGGCCAGGGCCGCCCGGACCAGCGCGGCGGTCTCCGCGGGCCGCGCCTGCGCCACCATGTGGTCGCAATCGAACTCGTGCACCGTGAGCCGGTCGCCCAGGCGTGCGCTCAGGGCCGCGCGGAACTCGGGGGTCACGAAGGGCGGGTCGACCTTCATCGCCTGCACCACCGTGGTCGGCAGGTGCGCGGGCGGCAGCACGAAGTCCCGGGCCAGCTGGCCCCAGTAGGAGATGATCGCGGGCTGCGTCAGCCGCCAACCGACCCGGCCCGCTCCGGTGGGCACCAGATGCTCGGCCAGTTCCGCGTCCAGCACCCGCGGGTCCAGCTCGGCCCAGGCGGTCTCCAGCTTGTCGAAACGGGCGGCCTCGGCGTCCGCGTAGTCCGGGTTCTCCAGCATGGACTCCGCGATGCGCAGCATGAAGTCCGCGTCCAGGCCGATGGCCGGGTCCAGCAGCACCAGCGCGCGCACCAGCTCGGGATGCCGGTGCGCCAGCCGCACGCCCACGGCCGCGCCGAACGAATGCCCGAGCACGACCACCGGTTCGCTCGTCTCGGCGGCCAGCAGCCGCACCAGATCGGCGACGATGGTTTCGAAATCCCACGGCGGCACGCCCGGCGAACGCCCGTGCCCGCGCAGATCCGGCGCGATGATCCGCACCTGCGGCAGCTGCTCGCGCGCGAGCGCCTCCCAGCGCCTTCCGTGCCCGGTCAGGCCGTGCAGAGCGAGCACGACGGGACCGGTCGCGGGGCCGAAACGATGCGTATGAAGATCGAGCACGCCGCCCATTCTGCCCGCCGAACGCGGATCGTCGGCGCGGCCAACTCATGGCAAACGCAACCTGTCGGGGCGGTCTGTTGAAATAGCCTGCGTGATGCGATCGGATAGCTCGGTGCAATTGGTGCGCCGGGCCGAGGCTGTCTCCCATCCCCGGGAGTGGGACGCCGCTATCCATCCGCTGTTCGAAGCCGCCGGGGCCGACCCCGGCTGGCGGCCCTGGCAGGTGCTGGGCGGGCCCGGCACGGGCAAGACTTCGCTGCTGGTCGACATCGCCGCCGAACGCATCCTGAGCGGCGCCGATCCCGATTCGGTCCTGGTGCTCACCTACTCCAAACGGGCGGCCACGGCCGTGCGCAACGCGCTGACCGTACGGGTGGCCGGTGCGGACCCGGCGCTGGGCGGGGTGCCCGGAGCCACCCGCGGCCCGCTGGTTCGCACCCTGCACTCCTACGCGTTCGGTCTGCTGCGCACGGTCGCCGCCCAGCACAACAATCCGCCGCCGCGGCTGCTCACCGGCTCCGAACAGGACATGGTGATTCGCGAGATGCTGCGCGGTGAACTCGCCGACGGCGCGGAACTGTGGCCGGAACGACTGCATCCCGCGCTGCCCGCCGCGGGATTCGCTGAACAATTGCGTGACCTCATTCTCCGGGCCACCGAACGCGGGCTCGGGCCCGAAGATCTGATCGAACTCGGCCGGACCCATCGGCACGCGGTATGGATCGCGGCGGGCCGGTTCTTCGAACGATTCGAGCAGATCATGCTGCTGCGCTGGGCCGTGGGCATGGACGTCCCCGAGGCCAGTGCGCCCGCCCTGGACGCCGCCGAGCTGGTCGGGGCGGCGCTGGACGCGCTGGCCGTGGATCCGGAGTTGCTGGCCGCCGAACGCGACCGCCTGCACTGCCTGCTCGTCGATGACGCCCAGCACCTCGATCCGCTTGCCGCCCAATTGGTTCGCGCGCTCGGCGCGGGTGCGGCCACCACGGTGCTGGCCGCGGACCCCGACCAAGCGGTGTTCACCTTCCGCGGCGCGGACGCGCGCTTCGCCCTGGATCCGGGCGCACCGGCCGAACGCCGAATCGTGCTGCGGCGCAACCACCGTTCCGCCCTCGCCATCCAGGAGGTGACGGCTCGGATCGCCGCACGCCTGCCCGGCTCGGCGGCCCACCGCGTGACACCCGCCGGCCTGCGCGACGAGGCCGCGTTCGACGATCACGAAATGCCTTGGACGGGGGTGCCTTCCGGTGAAGTGAAGGTGCAGGTGCTCACCACCCCGGCCAAGGAAGCCGCGCTCATCGCCGACCACCTGCGCCGTGCGCACCTGACCCACGCCGTGCCGTGGTCGCGCATGGCCGTGGTCGTGCGCTCGGTCCCGCTCTCGCTGGCCCCGCTGCGCCGCGCGCTGCTGGCCGCGGGCGTCCCGGTCCGCCAGCCGCCCGCCGAGGTGCCCCTGGCCCGCCGCCACGGGGCGGCCTGGGCCCTGCTCGCGCTGCGCGCCATCACCGCCGGTGATCCCACCGGCACCCAGCAGCCCCGCCCCATCGCCTTCACCGCCGACGACGCCCTCGACCTGCTCGCGGGCCCGCTCGGCGGCGCGGACCAGATCAGCCTGCGCCGCCTGCGCCGCGGCATCCGGCGCACCGTGCTCGAGTTGGGCTATCCGGAGCGCTATGCGGCCCCGGAGGAGGAAGCTGCCCCGGACGAGCAGGCCGATCGCTACGCGGATCTGGACCGCTCCTCGGCGGAGATTCTGCGAGATCTGTTGGTGGGCAGCGGAAGTCAAGCGGTACTGGCCCGGCTCACCCCGGTCGAGGCCGCCCCGCTGAACCGAGTGCTCAAGGCGCTGGGGCGGGCGCGCAAGGCGAGGCGGGACGGCGGCGGGCTGGAAGAGACCCTCTGGGGGCTCTGGAGCGGGTCGACCCTGGAGCGGCGCTGGGTGGGGCAGTCCGAGCGCGGGGGAGCGGTCGGCATGCAGGCCGATCGGGACCTGGACGCGGTGGTCGGGCTGTTCGAGGCGGCGGCCGCGTACGTGGACCGGTTGCCGCGCGCCACCGCCGAGGGCTTCGTGGAATACCTGGAACAGCAGGAGATTCCGCAGGACAACGCCCCGCACACCGACCCGGGCGAAGCGGTCACCATCTGCAGCGCGCACGCGGCCGCGGGCCGGGAGTGGGACACCGTCGCGGTGGCGGCGGTGCAGGAGGGCATCTGGCCCAATCTGCGCCCGCGCGGCACCCTGCTCGGGGTCGAGGACATGGTGGATCTGCTTGCCGGGGTGGGGGATACCGGTGAGAAGGTGAGCCGGGCCGCACCCATGCTGGCCGAGGAACGCCGTCTGCTGCTGGTCGCGTGCGGGCGGGCCCGGCGCTCACTGCTGGTGACCGCCGTCGAATCCGTCACCGGCGACCAGGATCTGGTGCCCTCGCGCTTCCTGGCCGAACTCGACGCCGACGCCGAAGCCGGTCAGCCCGGGCGGATTCCGCCCGCCATCGATCCGGGCCGCGCCCTGGCCATGCACACCCTGATCGCCGAATTGCGCGGCGCGGCCTGCGATCCCGACACCACCCAGGATCGGCGCGATCGCGCCGCGCACCAGCTCGCCCGGCTGGCGAACGCCGGCGTGCGCGGCGCGCACCCGGACGACTGGTACGGCACCGCCCAACTCTCCACCGACGATCCGCTCTGGGATCTGGTGGACGGCTCCATCGCGCTGTCGCCCTCCACCGTCGAACAGCTGAAGACCTGCCCGCTGCGCTGGGCGCTGGAACGGCACGGCGGCGGGGACGGCGACAACCAGCACGCCCTCAAGGGCAATCTGGTGCACACCCTGGTCCAGGCGCTGGCCGGGCAGGTCACCGAGGCGCAGGTCAAACTCGCGCTGGCCAAGGCGTGGAAGAAGGTCGATCCGAGCGCCGCCCGGGACGGCGAGAACTGGCATTCGCGCGCGGAGTACCGGCGCACCGAGACCATGGTCGACACGTTCCTGGCCTGGCTGCGCAACACCCGCGACGAACTGACCACCCTCGGGGTCGAGGTGCCGATCGACATCACGCTGCCCGCGCGCGGACCCGGCGAACTGCCGGTGCGCGTCAGCGGCCGGATGGACCGGCTCGAACGAGATACGCAGGGCCGCTTCGTCATCGTGGACGTCAAGACCGGCAAGACCCCGATCTCCAAACAGGCCGCCGAAGAGCACGCGCAGCTGGCCACCTACCAGGTCGCCGCGGCCGGCGGGGCGCTCGGCGACGGCGAGACCGGCGGCGCGCGCCTGGTGTACGTGGCCAAGCCCAGCGCCCGGGACGGATCGGCCACCGAACGCGAACAGCCCGCCCTCGACGCCGAGGGCGTGGACGCCTGGCGCGGGGTCATCCACGACGCCGCGGCCTCCTCCAAGGGGCCGAGCTACCTGGCCATGCGCAATGACGGCTGCCGCCACTGCAAGGTGGCGGGCAGCTGCCCGGTACAGGATTCCGGTCGTCAAGTGACCGACGAGTGAGCATCACCCCCGGTCAACTAGCCGACGCACTGGGGCTGCCCCCGCCGACCGGCGAACAGGCCGCGGTCATCTCCGCACCGCCCGGACCCACCCTGGTGGTGGCCGGGGCGGGCGCGGGCAAAACCGAGACCATGGCCGCGCGGGTGGTGTGGATGGTCGCCAACGGCCTGGTCCAGCCCGACCAGGTGCTGGGCCTGACCTTCACCCGAAAAGCCGCGCAGCAGTTGACCACTCGCATCCGCACCCGCCTGGCGCGCCTGGCGGGCGCACCCGTGCTGCGCGACCTCGACCCCACCGGCCACCTGCGCGGCCTGCTGACCGGCTCCGAACCCGAGATCAGCACCTACCACTCCTACGCGGGCCGCCTGCTCACCGAATACGGCCTGCTGCTGCCGGTCGAACCCACCGCCACCCTGCTCACCCAGACCCAGCTCTGGCAGCTGGCCTACCGCGTCGTCTCCACCTGGGACGGCGACCTGGACACCGATCGCAGCCCCGTCTCGGTCACCGAAGCCGTCCTGGCCCTGTCCGGCCAGCTCGCCGAACACCTGGTGGAACCGCGCGAATTGGCCACGGCACACCGCGAACTCGAACACCTGGTGCACACCCTCCCACCCGGCCCCCGCCAGCGCGGCGGCCCCAGCAAATCGCTGCTGGCTCTGCTCGACACCCAGCACGAACGAATCGCCCTGCTCCCCTTGGTGGCCCGCCTCGCCGACGAACTCCGCCGGCGCGGCGCGCTGGACTTCGGCGCTCAGATGTCGCTCGCCGCCCGTCTCGCCGCCCTGCATCCCGAGGTCGGCGCCGCCGAACGCACCCGCTTCCGCCTGGTCCTGCTCGACGAATACCAGGACACCGGCCACTCCCAGCGGATCCTGCTCTCCAGCCTGTTCGGCGCTCCCGCCGCCGATACCGCAGCACCCCAACCGAACCCACACCCGGGCGACGGCGCTGAACCGATCGCGAACGTGCGTCCCCGGCCGGGCCGCCGCCGCGAGGACCACGCGCACTCTGCCACCGACGCGCGCCCGCGGGTGGTGGGTCGCGAACCGGCTGCGGGACAGCCGGGGGACGATGCGGCGCGTACCGGCGACTCGCATCCGAGCAGCCGGGTGCTACCGGAGGCGGGTGCACCCTACGACGATCGTCAGCCCGCCGCCGACGGTGCGTTTCGCAGCGGTGACGTACTCGAAGACGGTGGGTCCGGGCCCGCCCGTGCCGCAGCGGTCTCCGGGCAGCCACGAGGCAGCGGACCGGCCGACAGCTCCGCCGCCGCGTCCGGTTCGGCAGGCGTCGATGGACACCGCCACGGCCATGACGGGTCGCCCACGGCCACCGAGGAAGAGCCGAATCACTTGCGGCCGCTGGCGGTTACGGCCGTCGGGGACCCCATGCAGTCGATCTACGGGTGGCGCGGGGCGTCGGCCGCGAACCTGCCGCGGTTCGCGACCGACTTCCCGGTCGCGCCCGGGGTGCCCGCGCCGGTACTGCCGTTGCTGACCAGCTGGCGCAATCCGCCCGAGGCCCTGGATCTGGCGAACCTGGTGGCGGATCCGTTGCGGCGCAAGGCCGCCGAGGGCGGCGGCGTGACCGTGGACGCGCTGCGGCCGCGGCCGGACGCCCCGGCGGGGCTGGTGGCGGCGGCGCTGACCGAAACCGTCGCACAGGAACGGGAATGGGTCGCGGTCCGGATCAAAGGGGAGTGGGTCGCGGCCGCGGAGGCCGGCGCGCCGCCGCCCACCTCCGCGGTCCTGGTGCGCCGCAACGCCGATGCCGCTCCGCTCGCGGAAGCCCTGCGCGATCAGGGATTGCCGGTCGAGATCGTCGGACTCGGCGGGCTGCTGCACACCCCCGAGGTCGCGGACATCGTCGCGACCCTGCGCCTGATCGCCGACCCTGCCGCGGGCAGCGCCGCGGTGCGCATTCTGACCGGCGCGCGCTGGCGCATCGGGGTCGCCGACATCGCCGCGCTGTCCAAACGCGCCCGCGAGTTGTCCATCCGCCGCCCCGGCGGACCCGCGGCCGAGATCACCGACACCGCGACCCTGGACGAGGCCCTGCGCGAGGTCGCCCCCGAACCCGCCGAACGCGCCGGGCTCGGCGACGCCATCGCCGATCCCGGTGACGAGCAACAGTATTCACCGCAGGGCTTCGCCCGCATCGCCGCGCTCGGCGCGGAACTCGCGGCCCTGCGCGAACGCGCCGGGCAGCCGCTGTCCGAGCTCGTCGCCGATGTGGAGCGCACCATCGGCGTCGGCGTGGAGACCCAGGCCCGCAAGGCCGTGGCCGCAGCCGGCCGCGAACACCTGGACGCCTTCGCCGACGTGGTCGCCGGCTACGCGTCCGATCATCGCTCCTCCCTCACCGGCCTGCTCGATTTCCTCGCCGCCGCCGAAGAGGTCGAGAACGGTTTGGAGCCGGGCGAAGTCGAGGTCGCGCACGACCGCGTGCAGGTGCTCACCGTGCACGCCGCCAAGGGCCTGGAATGGGAGGTGGTGGCCGTACCGCACGTGGTCGAGGGCACCTTCCCCTCGGGCACCGGCACGACCACCTGGATGGGCGCGCTCGCCGAACTTCCCACCACCCTGCGCGGCGACCGGCAGTCCCGCGACGCCGGGGACGGCGTCCCCGTCCTCGATCTCGCCGACATCTACGACCGCTCCGACCTCGAACGCGCCCTCGACGGGCACAAGAAGGCCCTGGCCCGCCGACGCTTGGACGAGGACCGCCGCCTCTTCTACGTCGCCCTCACCCGCACCGAGCGCGCGCTGCTGGTCTCGGCGCACCACTGGGGCGAAACCGGCTCGAAACCCAAGGGCCCCTCGGACTTCCTGCTCGAGCTGGTCCGCACCGGCGATACGCCCAACCCCGCCGTCCAGGTGGACCGCTGGGACGACCCGCCACTGCCCGACACCGCGAACCCCTTCACCGACAACCCGGCCAGCGCCACCTGGCCCCGCGATCCGCTCGGCCCGCGCCGCGAATCGGTGGAACACGGTGCGGCCATGGTGAAATCGGCGCTCACCGCCCTACACCAGCAATCCCGGCCCGAGCAGATCGCCTTCGACTTCGGCCTCGACGGCGACGACGATCTCGAATCCGGCAGCGCGGCAGCCGATTCCGACCCGATCGACGCCGATCCCGAGAACTGGGCCGCCGACGTCGACGCACTCATCGCCGAACACCTCGCCGCCGAGAAGTCGGTCCGCGAGGTGGAACTGCCCGGCCAGCTCGCGGCCACCTCCCTGGTCGATCTGCGCAGCGATCCGGCCGAACTCGCCGCGCGCCTGCGCCGTCCGCTGCCGTACCCGCCCAGCCCGTTCACCCGCCGCGGCACCGCCTTCCACGCCTGGCTGCAACGCTGGTTCGGCGCGGGCCGCCTGCTCGCCTTCGACGAACTTCCCGGAGCCGCCGACACCGGTGACACCGATGCCGGACTGCTGCGCCTGCAGGAGGCGTTCCTGTCCTCGGAGTGGGCCGACCGCAATGCCGTCGAGGTCGAGATCTCGTTCGAAACCTCGTTGGCAGGCACTGTGATCCGCGGTCGCATGGACGCGGTCTTCCGCAACCCGGACGGCACCTGGGTGGTGGTGGACTGGAAGACCGGCGGCGAACCCACCGCGGCGGAGGAACAGGCGGTGGCCATTCAGCTCGCGGTCTACCGGCTGGCCTGGGCGCGCCTGGAGGCCGCCCGCACCGGCGCGACCGAAGCCGACGTGCTCGCCCGCACCAGCGCCGCCTTCCACTACGTCCGCACCGGCCGCACCATCGCCCCCGAATACCTGCCCGGCCCCGCCGAACTCGCCGCGCTCATCACCGACGCCGCACCCGAACGACCTCCCATATGGCCGGAGTCGCTCATACCCGGCATGCCCGGCACTTCGGCCATTTCCATGGGCGCGGGTTGTTCGCCGGGGGCCAGGACCAGGAACTG
>NZ_JBEXUS010000035.1:0-79099 GCF_040614455.1 Nocardia sp. NPDC005978 | reverse complement strand
TTCGCGGCCCGCCCGGTTCTGGACTGAGTGGAGCGGGGGAGCGAAGCGGAGGAGCGGAGGGAGGGAAGAACCGGGCCGAGGGGGCCGCGAACAGCCGGAGCGAAGCGGAGGCAAATTAGACACAGCGAAACGCCGTCGCGGAGCGGAGGCCGGAAACACTGTTGGTTCCGTCCCACTACGGTGGTGTTCATTGGGGGGTTGGTGGTCACACGCTAGGTTCTTTGGCGTGGGGTCGGACGCGGCACTGGGAGATGAAATGAGCGCATCGGCTGTGAGTGATGAGAGCACGGTGGTGGCGGGGGTGGATCTCGTCGATCCCGAGCTCGCGGCGACGGTGAAGAAGGGCCTCGAAGATGTCGAGGACCTGCTGATCACAGAGCTGTCCGACGGCGAGGACTTCCTCCAGGAGGCCGCGCTGCACCTGGCCCGGGCCGGCGGCAAGCGTTTCCGGCCGCTGTTCACCATCCTCACCGGTCAGCTGGGCCCCAACCCCGCCAGCCCGGATCTGATCACGGCGGGCACGGTCGTCGAACTCGTGCACCTGGCCACCCTCTACCACGACGACGTCATGGACGAGGCCCCGATGCGCCGCGGGGCGCCCAGCGTGAACTCCCGCTGGGGCAACAGCGTCGCGATCCTGGCCGGGGACTACCTGTTCGCGCACGCCTCGCGCCTGGTCTCCACGCTCGGCCCGGACGCGGTGCGCATCATCGCCGAGACCTTCGCCGAACTGGTCACCGGCCAGATGCGGGAGACCATCGGCGCCAAGCAGTCCCAGGATCCGGTCGAGCACTACCTGCGCGTGGTGTGGGAGAAGACCGGATCGCTGATCGCGGCCTCGGGCCGGTTCGGCGGCACCTTCTCCGGCGCGGACCTCGACCACGTGGAGCGCCTGGCCCGGCTGGGTGACGCGGTCGGCACCGCCTTCCAGATCTCGGACGACATCATCGACATCTCCTCGGTGTCCGAGCAGTCCGGCAAGACCCCGGGCACCGATCTGCGCGAGGGCGTGCACACCCTGCCCGTGCTCTACGCCCTGCGCGACGAGGGCAGCGAGGGCGACCGCCTGCGCAAACTGCTGGCACGCCCGCTGGAGACCGATGCCGAGGTGGACGAGGCCCTGGACCTGCTGTCCCGCTCGCGCGGCATGGTGCTGGCCAAGGAGAAGCTGCAGGGCTACGCCGACATCGCGCACGCCGAACTGTCGGCGCTGCCCGGCGGCCCCGCCAACGAGGCCCTCGAGCGCCTGGTCCGTTACACGATCGAGCGGGTCGGCTGACGAGGGAACTCCGTCCCGGCTTGTATCGTTGACCTGGTGTAATACGGCGAAACGGGGGTTCGGACGCGCGGAGAGGCGGCTATGCACGGTCACGGTGTTGCGAATGGAGTGAAGACGTTCGGCCTGCTGGTGGGCATGTCCGCCCTGATCGTTTTCGCGGGCGCGATGTTCCGCAATCCGACGATTCTGTGGCTGTCGGTGGCGCTGGCGATCGGCATGAACGCCTACGCCTACTTCAACAGCGACAAATTGGCGCTCAAGGCCATGCACGCGCAACCGGTGAGCGAACTCGAAGCGCCGGTCATGTATCGCATCGTGCGCGAATTGGCCACGGCGGCAAGGCAACCCATGCCGCGGCTGTACATCAGCCCGACCAATGCCCCCAATGCCTTCGCCACCGGCCGCAATCCCCGGCACGCCGCGGTCTGCTGCACCACCGGAATTCTGCAGATTCTGGACGAACGCGAATTGCGCGCGGTGCTGGGACACGAACTCTCGCACGTGTACAACCGCGACATTCTCATCTCGTCGGTGGCGGGCACACTGGCCGCGGTCATTTCGGGCCTGGCCAATCTCGCGTTCTTCGCGAACGCGTTCGGCGGTAATCGCAATGGCGGCTCGAATGTCATTGGCGTACTGCTGGTCTCGTTACTCGGGCCGATCGCGGCGACGCTGATCAAACTCGCCGTGTCGCGATCACGCGAATATCAGGCCGATGCCGACGGCGCCGCCCTCACCGGTGACCCGCTGGCGCTGGCCTCGGCGCTGCGCAAGCTCGAACGGGGCGTCGAGGCGGCCCCGCTGCCCGCCGAACCGCAGCTCACCGCCCAGTCGCACCTGATGATCGCCAACCCGTTCCGCGCCGGCGACCGCATGGCGCGCTGGTTCTCCACCCACCCGCCGATGGCCGAGCGCATCGAACGCCTCGAGGAGATGGCGGGCGGCCCGGACGCCGCGCGCGGCCCCCGCGAATACTGACGAGAAAGGGTCCGCGAGCAGCTGCCCGCGGACCCCGGTAAACCCCGGTCGACGCCTTTCTACCGGTAGTTCACGAATTGCAGGGCGACCTCGAAATCGCTGTTCTTCAGCAGCGAGATGATCGCCTGCAGATCGTCGCGGCTCTTGCTGCTGACGCGCAGTTCCTCGCCCTGAATCTGTGCCTTGGCGCCCTTGGGGCCTTCGTCACGAATCTTCTTCGCGATCTTCTTGGCGTTCTCGGTGCTGATGCCCTGCACCAGGGTGCCTGTGATTTTGTACACCTTGCCCGAGGCCTGCGGATCACCCGCGTCGAACGCCTTCATGGAGATGTCGCGGCGAATCAGCTTCTCCTTGAACACATCCAGGGCCGCCTTGACGCGGTCCTCGGAGTCCGCGGTGAGGATGATCTTCTCCTCGCCCGACCATTCGATGCTCGCGTTGACTCCGCGGAAGTCGTACCGCGTGGCCAGCTCCTTGGCCGCGATGTTCAACGCGTTGTCCACCTCCTGACGGTCGATCTTGCTGACAACATCGAACGACGAATCGGCCACGCCTGTGCTCCTGTCCGAGATCGGAAATTGTGGGACTTGCTCGCCGAAGGTAGTCCGTCCGACACCGCGCTAGCCAGCCGGTTTGCATTCGGGGCGGGGGTTCGATGTATTCTCGTCACCGCGCTGCAAGGCGTAACCCAAGGCAGATTGCCCGAGCGGCCAATGGGAGCGGACTGTAAATCCGTCGGCTAACGCCTACGTAGGTTCGAATCCTACATCTGCCACACCGAAACCCCTGTGGACCAACTGGTCCACAGGGGTTTTGTGCATTTCCGGGGCCGGTCGCGCCCGCTGCGCCGGGTGCGATCCGCCCCGCTGCGGTCCGGAGCCGGCGCGCGGGGCGAACGCCGGGGCCCGTGCGCCGCACCCGCATCGGATCCTCACTCCGGACCCGCACCCCGGACATCCCCGAAAACAGCTCGAAAACCACCTCTGACCACCCGGTTTGTGGTCTACCCGAAGTGTTGTGTAATCTCGTTCAAGTCTTCAGCGCCCCGGCGAAAAGCCGGAGCCGAGCAGACATGCCCCCTTAGCTCAGTCGGCAGAGCGTTTCCATGGTAAGGAAAAGGTCAACGGTTCGATTCCGTTAGGGGGCTCGCCGGATTGCCGGTGGTGACCGACTCGGCATCCAGTTCGATGGACCGGGCTGAGTCTTCCGCCGCGAATCCTCGCATGGCGGTGTAGCTCAGTTGGTAGAGCAAACGACTCATAATCGTTGTGTCGCCGGTTCAAGTCCGGCCATCGCTACCCATACTGATAAACGGAAAGAGGGCGCATCGTGGCCGCGAAGTCCACTGATATCCGGCCGAAGATCACCTTGGCCTGTGAGCAGTGCAAGCACCGCAACTACATCACCAAGAAGAACCGGCGTAACGACCCGGATCGTCTGGAACTCAAGAAGTTCTGCCCGAACTGCGGTACCCACCGGGCCCACCGCGAGTCTCGCTAACTTAACCCCGCGCGTTCTACCGCGTGGAAGAAGTGCCGGATCGGCTGGCCACTTCGTCCCCCATACAAAGGGACAGTGGCACTCGGTCCGGCACTTGGTGTATATACCGGTGGTTCAGCGCTCCGCCCGATCCCTCGCGGGATCAGATAGGGACTTCCTGCCGTGACGATTGACACCGAGGTCGACATGACCGAAATCAGCGAGGCCTTCGACCCCGCGACGCACGCCGCCTCCATGGTCGGCCACCACTATCGCGTGGAGGACTACTACGAGGTCGGCCGCGAGAAGGTGCGTGAGTACGCCCGCGCCGTGCAGGACTACCACCCCGTGCACTGGGACGAGGACGCCGCCCGTGAGCACGGGTACGACGGCCTGGTGGCCCCGCTCAGCTTCATCTCCCTGGTGGGAATCCTGGCCCAGCGCAAGCTCTTCGAGCAGATCGTCACGGGCTACGACCTGAGCCAGATCATGCAGACCGATCAGATCCTGGAGTTCCACCGGCCCATCAAGGCCGGCGACCAGCTGACCTGCATCGTCTACCTGCACTCGTTCCGGCAGGCGTTCGGCGGCGACATCATCGTCACCAAGAACGACGTCGTGGCGCAGAACGACGAACTGGTGCTCACCACCTACACCACCCTCATCGGCCGCAGCGGCGGTGACATCGATCCCAATATCGGTGACGCCGTGCGCAACGTGCTCATGCACGGCGTCGGCCCCGACGAGGACTCCGTCGCCGCGCAGGCGCCCGCCGAGATCACCGCGCGGCCCGAGGCCTTCGTCGCCACCGGCAAGGTGGTGCCGGGCAAGCACGCGCTGCGCTTCGAGGACATCGCCGTCGGCGACGTGCTCCCCACCCGCGTCGTGCGCCTGACCCGCGGCGATCTGGTGAACTACGCCGGCGTCTCCGGCGACGCCAATCCGATCCACTGGAGCGACGACGTCGTGAAGATGGTCGGCCTGGAAAACGTTGTCGCGCACGGCATGCTGACCATGGGCCTGGGTGGCGGCTTCGTCACCTCGTGGCTGCGCGACCCGGGTGCGGTCAAGGAATACAACGTGCGCTTCACCAGCCCGGTGTACGTGCCCGCCGACCGCGCCGCGGAGATCGAATACACCGGCAAGGTCAAGTCGGTGGATCCGGAAACCCGCACCGCCGTGGTGGCCATCGTCGCCAAGTCCGAGGGCCGCAAGATCTTCGGCCGCGCCACCGCAACGGTGCAGCTCGGCTGATACTCCGCCGCTGACCCCCGATTGGCGATTGCTGCGTTGGGTAACGTAGACTCGGGAATCTGGGGTCACCAGCCGATGCGCGCTGCTCCGAGGAGCGGCGCGTATGTTGTGTGAAAGCCCGGAAAGTACAAATCAATAAGTACTGTGGTGGGACAGGTGAAGTTCAGCGATGGACTTCGGTTCCGCCGAAGGGGCGTAGCTCAATTGGCAGAGCAGCGGTCTCCAAAACCGCAGGTTGCAGGTTCAAGTCCTGTCGCCCCTGCCCTAGTGCCAAGCTGACGAGAGAGGATCGACGTGAGCGACGAGCGGGATACTCGCCACGAAGATGGCGATGACACCGCCGCGGTGGCTCGTCCGAGCGGAAAGCGTTCCGCCCGGCGGACTCGGACCGCGACGTCGTCAACGGCATCGGTCGCGACTATCGATCGGCCTTCGGCCAAGACCACCAAGGATTCCGGCAAAGCCGGTGGCGGTGCGGGCAATCCGTTCAAGCGTCTGGTGAAGTTCCTGCGGGAAGTCATCTCCGAACTGCGCAAGGTCATTTGGCCGAACCGCAAGCAGATGGTCACCTATACGAGCGTTGTTCTGGTGTTCGTGGTCTTCATGGTCGCGTTCATCAGCGGGTTGGATCTGGCGTTCATCAAGGGTGTCAACTGGCTGTTCGGCTAGCTCGACCGTCGGCGCTGGAAACCTGGCCCTCGAGCAGAGGCGAGGACAGGCCATCCGCCGGGGCCTGTGCATTTTCACCTGACCCCGGCGCGCACAGGATTACGTGACGACAAGGAAGCGAGTGCCCCAGTGAGCACCCCGGAGAACGGCACAACCGACGAATTCCAGGTCGACGATGTGGTGGAGGAGACCATCACCGACGTCGTGGAATCCGACGACCCCGCCGCCGACGCGGAGGAAGTCACTGAGCTGACCGCCGAAGAGCTGTCCGCCCCCGTCGATGCCGAGCCGGCCGATCCCGTCGCCGAGATGAAGGCCGCGCTGCGCCGCGCCCCCGGTGACTGGTACGTCATCCACTCCTACGCCGGTTACGAGAACAAGGTGAAGACCAATCTCGAGACCCGCGTGCAGAACCTCGGTCTCGAGGACTACATCTTCCAGGTCGAGGTGCCGACCGAAGAGGTCACCGAGATCAAGAACGGCCAGCGCAAGAACGTCAATCGCAAGGTGCTGCCGGGCTACATCCTGGTCCGCATGGAGCTGAACGACGAGTCCTGGGGCGCGGTCCGCAATACCCCCGGTGTGACCGGCTTCGTCGGCGCGACCTCGCGCCCGTCGCCGCTGTCCATCGACGACGTGGTGAAGTTCCTGGTCCCGGCCGCGCAGCAGAAGAAGGCCGCGGCCACCACCGCCGCCGCCACCGCGGGCGAGTCCGGCGAGACCCCGGTCATCAAGCCGACGATCGACGTCGACTTCGAGGTCGGCGAGTCCGTCACCGTCATGGACGGCCCGTTCGCCACGCTGCCCGCCAGCATCTCCGAGATCAACGCCGAGCAGCAGAAGCTCAAGGTGCTGGTGTCGATCTTCGGTCGCGAGACTCCGGTCGAACTGGCGTTCACCCAGGTCGCCAAGATCTAGTTGGCTCGGGGGCCGGTTCGGCCCCCGATAACACCTGCGACTAGACTTTCCGGGTTGCGTCTGGGGTCTGGCTGTCTTTCCACGGTCAGGCGTGCCCGGGCGCGATCCCGGAGCAGGCTTACGGGTTTTCCCGTAAGGCATGACCATGTGCAAGGGCAGAGGAATACCCCCCGGGTGTCCACCTGCCCCTAAACCAAGGAATACGAGATGCCCCCGAAGAAGAAGAAGGTATCTGGGCTCATCAAGCTCCAGATCAAGGCCGGTGCTGCCAACCCGGCTCCGCCCGTCGGCCCCGCGCTGGGTCAGCACGGCGTCAACATCATGGAGTTCTGCAAGGCCTACAACGCGGCGACCGAGTCGCAGCGCGGCAACATCATCCCGGTCGAGATCACGGTCTACGAAGACCGCACGTTCGACTTCAAGCTGAAGACCCCGCCTGCTTCGCAGCTGCTGCTCAAGGCCGCCGGCGTGCAGAAGGGTTCGGCTGAGCCGCACCGCAACAAGGTCGCGCAGGTCACCATGGACCAGATCCGTGAGATCGCCAAGACCAAGGCCGAGGATCTGAACGCCAACGACATCGATCAGGCCGCCAAGATCATCGCCGGCACCGCTCGCTCGATGGGTATCACCGTCGCGGAGTAGGCGCTTGCGCTCACGCGCGAGGCAGCACTTTCCCGTGGGAGGGCCGGCCAGGCCCGACAACCACGTCTGAACTTTACGAACAGGACAGAACAACATGGCAAAACGAAGCAAGGCTTATCTCGAGGCGGCCGCCAAGGTCGACAAGTCGTCGCTGTACGCCCCGCTGGCCGCGGTGCGGCTCGCGAAGGAGACCGCCACCACCAAGACCGACGCCACCGTCGAGGTCGCCGTCCGTCTGGGTGTCGATCCCCGCAAGGCCGACCAGATGGTCCGCGGCACCGTCAACCTGCCGCACGGCACCGGTAAGACCGCCCGCGTCATCGTGTTCGCCGTCGGCGACAAGGCCGCCGAGGCCGAGGCCGCCGGGGCCGACGCCGTGGGCGCCGAGGACCTGATCGAGCGCATCCAGGGCGGCTGGCTGGACTTCGACGCCGCGATCGCCACCCCGGACCAGATGGCCAAGGTCGGTCGTATCGCTCGCGTGCTGGGCCCGCGTGGCCTGATGCCGAACCCGAAGACCGGCACCGTCACCCCCGATGTGACCAAGGCCGTTCAGGACATCAAGGGCGGCAAGATCAACTTCCGCGTCGACAAGCAGGCCAACCTGCACTTCGTCATCGGCAAGGCGTCCTTCGACGAGAAGAAGCTGGCCGAGAACTACGGCGCCGCTTTCGATGAGATCCTGCGCGTCAAGCCCTCCACCGCGAAGGGCCGCTACGTCAAGAAGGTGACGTTCTCGACGAACACCGGACCGGGCATCCCGGTGGATCCGAACCGCACCCGCAACTTCGCCGAAGAAGACTGAGAGAGTCTCCGCGACGAACTTGCGTAGCAACGCGTGAAGCACGAAGGGCCGGTACAGGGAAACCTGTACCGGCCCTTCGGCTTTCGGGAAGATCAGCGGCTTCCGGAGGTGAGGGCGAGCAGTGAACGACACAGCGGATTGTTGTCCTCGGGGCTCTGCACCGGGCCGTCCGCGAAGCAGGCGCCGAAGAGTATGAAGCCCACCGGCCAGGCCAGGAGCAGTTTGGCCGAGCCCGTGGCCAGATCGACCGCGGCCGATCCGCCGTCCGCGACGGGCGCCGCGGGAGCCGGGGCGGCCACCGCGGGTGATGCGACCGAACCGGCGATTCCGGCGGACAACGTCACTACGGCAAGGGTTTTCGTGAGCACGCGGCTCATGTTCGGACCTCCGGGGTGGGTGGGAAGGGGTTATTCGCCGCCGCCGCTACCGGTGATGCCGGTGCCGATGGCGTACAGGACCGCGCACAGCGGGCCCTTGGTCTCGTCGGCGCCGCACAGGACGGTGAAGAGCAGGCCGACCGGCCAGGCCGCGATGCCACGGGCGGATTCGGTGCTCGACCCGGAGCCCAGGGATCCGGAGTCGGCGATCGGGGCGGGGGAGACGGCGGGGGCGGCCAGGGCGGGAACGGCGGCGACGCCGCATAGTGCGGCGGAAATGGAAGCTGCGGCAAGGGTTTTGGCGAAAATGCGCGTCATCGGGAAACCTCCGTGAAGATGATTCGCCGATGATATGGCCTGCCGACCAGAAGTGAAGCACATCACTTTCACTGGCTTGCGAACGTGAGATCGATGGTGACCCACGGGGTGTCGCGTCGCCGGTGATCCGGCCCGTCCGACCCCCGTTTTGGTGGATGGATAGACATCCGCTATTCTGGTTCACGGTCACCGGCCAGTTCGGTGATCACCCAATCGTTCTACCGAAGACCGTTGGTTGCTGCCCCCGGGCAGTCGAAGGTCCAGCGTTACTGCTGGCGGCCCACGCAGGGAGAGCCGAGGTTGGGAAGCCGTACGGGTTCGCCCGCAACGAGTTTCTTTCACGCCCCGGGACCTCTGCGTCCGCGGGGCGTTTGCTTTATCGCTGGCCCCTGGCGGTTGTTGGTAGTTCATATACGAACCGACCATCCAGAGAGGAGGCGAAGTATGGCAAACACCGAGAAGGTCACCGCGGTCGCGGAGATCACGGAGCAGTTCAAGAGCTCCACTGCCACCGTTGTCACGGAATACCGTGGACTGTCGGTCAGCAAGATCACGCAGCTGCGTCGTGCACTGGGCGCGGACGCCACCTACTCCGTCGCCAAGAACACCCTGGTCAAGCGTGCGGCCGCCGAGGCGGGCGTCGAAGGCCTGGATGACTTGTTCGTCGGTCCGACCGCCATCACCTTCATCAAGGGTGAGCCGGTCGAAGCCGCGAAGGCGCTCAAGGCTTTCGCCAAGGACAACAAGGCGCTGATCATCAAGGGCGGCTACATGGACGGCGTCGCGCTGTCCGTGGCCGAAGTTGAGCGGATCGCCGACCTGGAGTCCCGCGAGGTCCTGCTGGCCAAGCTGGCCGGCGCCATGAAGGGCAACCTGTCCAAGGCTGCGGCGCTGTTCGCTGCCCCGGGCAACCAGGTCGCTCGTCTGCTCGCGGCCCTCGAGGAGAAGAAGGCGAACGAGGGTGGCGCTGCCGCTCCCGCCGCCGAAGAAGCTCCGGCCGCTGCCGAATAAGTCTCACCCACAAACCTTTTCGGCGTCGCTAACGCGGTGCTGAAACCATCGAAAGGAAACATCAATGGCTAACGTTGACGAGCTGCTCGAAACCTTCGGTTCCATGACCCTGCTCGAGCTCTCCGAGTTCGTCAAGGCGTTCGAGACCAAGTTCGAGGTCACCGCCGCTGCCCCCGTCGCCGTCGCCGCTGCCGCGGGCCCGGTTGCCGAGGCCGCCGAAGAGCAGGACGAGTTCGATGTCGTCATCGAGTCGGCCGGCGACAAGAAGATCCAGGTCATCAAGGTCGTTCGCGAGATCGTCTCCGGCCTGGGCCTGAAGGAAGCCAAGGACCTCGTCGAGGCCGCCCCGAAGGCGATCCTGGAGAAGGTCAACAAGGAGGCCGCCGAGGCCGCCAAGGCCAAGCTCGAAGAGGCCGGCGCGAAGATCTCCGTCAAGTAATTCTCGCCCCGCGAGATTTCACTTCGGAAAGAGCGGTACCCCACCCGGGGTGCCGCTCTTTTTGCTTCCCTCACAGGTTGTGATTGAGTCGTGATGGGGTTTACCGGCGAGTCAGGTCCTGGTGTCCGAGACGGGCGGTATGCGATACAGTGACCGGACCTACTGTGATGCGCCACACCGCGCAAAGACAATTCGTGTGCGCCGCAGTGGGGCGCTCGTCGGAGAAATTGTGGAGGTTGGCGTGGGCGTCGAGGTCAGGACCGAAGGCATCACCAAGTCGTTCGGTTCGCAACGAATTTGGCAGGATGTCAGTCTGACACTGCCCTCGGGGGAAGTCAGCGCGTTGCTCGGCCCCTCGGGTACCGGTAAGTCGGTCTTCCTGAAGTCCCTGATCGGCCTGCTGCGCCCGGAGCGCGGTTCCATCTACATCGATGGCGTCGATATCACCACCTGCTCCAACAAGGAGCTGTACGAGATCCGCAAGCTCTTCGGCGTCCTCTTCCAGGACGGCGCGCTCTTCGGCTCGATGAACCTCTTCGACAATGTGGCCTTCCCACTGCGGGAGCACACCAAGAAGAGCGAATCCGAGATCAAGAAGATCGTCATGGAGAAGCTCGAGCTCACCGGTCTGCTGGGCGCGGAGGGCAAGCTCCCGGGCGAGATCTCCGGTGGTATGCGCAAGCGTGCCGGCCTGGCCCGCGCCCTCGTGCTCGACCCGCAGATCATCCTCGTCGACGAGCCGGACTCCGGCCTCGACCCGGTGCGCACCACCTACCTGTCGCAGCTGCTGATCGACATCAACGCGCAGATCGACGCGACGATTCTGATCGTCACGCACAACATCAACCTGGCTCGTATCGTGCCGGACAACATCGGCATGCTCTTCCGCCGCCAGCTCGTCATGTTCGGCCCGCGCGAGGTCCTGCTGACCTCCGAAGAGCCGGTCGTGAAGCAGTTCCTCAACGGCCGCATGATCGGCCCGATCGGCATGTCCGAGGAGAAGGACGAGTCGCAGATGGCCCGCGAGCAGGCCATGGTCGACGCCGGTCACCACGCCGGTGGCGCCGAAGAGGTCGAGGGCATCATCCCGCAGATGCGGGCGCAGCCGGGTATGCCCGTGCGTCAGGCCGTGGGCCGTCGCCGCGAGCGCGTGCGCCAGATTCTGCACACCCTGCCGCCCGCCGCGCAGGAGGCGATCCGTAACTCCCTGGAGGAGAACGGCGACCACGACACGCAGGTGATTCCCGCCTACCAGGGCTCGTACGACTCTACGGTTCGACACAACCTGACCAACGGGTAACATACGGCGCGTGAACCGAAATCTGACGCGACTACGCACTCCGGTTGAGTCAGGTCTCGCCCAGGCCGGCAACATCTTCGCACTCCTTCTGGATGTCATGCGCAAGACGTTTCGCCGGCCTTTCCAATGGCGGGAGTTCATCGAGCAGTCGTGGTTCATCGCGAGCGTCTCGATCCTCCCGGCGGCGCTGGTAGCCATTCCGTTCGGCGCGGTGGTGGCGCTGCAAACCGGCTCGCTCATCAAGCAGCTGGGCGCGGAAGCCTTCACCGGCGCGACGAGCGTGCTGGCAACGGTCCAGCAGGCGGCCCCGGTGGTGACCGCGTTGATCATCGCCGGCGCCGCGGGTTCGGCCGTGGCCGCCGATCTCGGCTCGCGAACCATTCGCGAGGAGATCGACGCCATGGAGGTGCTGGGCATCGATCCCATTCAGCGCCTGGTGGTTCCGCGCGTGCTCGGCATGATGCTGGTGGCGCTGCTGATGAACGGCCTGGTCGCCGTCGTCGGCATCTGCGGCGGCTACTTTTTCAACGTGGGTCTGCAGGGCGGCACGCCCGGCGCCTACCTCGCCTCGTTCTCGGCCCTGGCCCAGCTGCCCGATCTCTGGATCGGCGAGATCAAGGCGCTGATCTTCGGACTCGTGGCCGGCGTCATCGCCGCCTACAAGGGTCTGCATCCCAAAGGGGGACCGAAAGGAGTAGGTGACGCGGTGAACCAATCCGTGGTGATCACGTTCCTGGTGCTGTTCTTCCTGAACCTCATCCTCACCCTGATCTATCTTCAGGTCGTCCCCGCAAAGGGCGCGTGATCCATGGTTGTTTCACAGCGCTCCACCGTTCTCACCCGGTCGGCGCGCCGGGTCACCGGTGTGCTCAGAGCCCCGGTGGCCGTGGTCGATCGGGCCGGGGACCAGATGTCCTTCTACGCCCGCGCCATCGCCTGGATTCCGCGGACCGCGGTGCACTACCGCAAGGAGGTCATGCGGCTGCTCGCCGAGGTGACCTTCGGCTCGGGCGCGCTGGCGATCATCGGCGGCACCATCGGCGTCATCGTCTTCATGTCGGCCTCGGTCGGCGTCGTTGTCGGTCTGCAGGGCTTCAAGGCCCTGGACTCGCTCGGTTCGGGCGTGCTCACCGGCTTCCTGACCGGCTACATCAACACGCGTGAACTGGCGCCGCTGGTCGCGGCGCTCGCGCTCTCGGCAACGGTCGGTTGCGGTTTCACCGCGCAACTCGGGGCCATGCGCATCTCCGAGGAGATCGACGCCCTCGAGGTCATGGCGGTGCCGGGCGTTCCGTTCCTGGTGACCACGCGCGTGATCGCGGGCTTCCTGGCGGTCATCCCGCTGTACATCGTCGGCCTGCTGGGTACCTACGTCGCCTCGCGGCTGATATCGATCTACTTCAACGGGCAATCGAGCGGGTCCTACGACCACTACTTCAGTCTGTTCCTGCCACCCGAAGACGTGGTCTATTCGTTCCTGAAGGTGCTCGTCTTCGCCTTCGTCATCATCCTGGTGCACTGCTACTACGGCTTCAACGCGACCGGCGGTCCGGCGGGAGTCGGTGTGGCCGTTGGGCGCGCCGTGCGTGCTGCCATCGTTCTGATCAATATTCTGGACTTCTTCTTGAGCCTTGCTATTTGGGGAACGACGACGACGGTGCGGGTTGCCGGATGAGGGGTCAGGGGCCGGAGGCGGCAGCCTGCGTAACCACGCAGGCCCCCCGCTCATCCGAAAGGGATAGAGCATGAGTAATCCCGACAGAGTGCGGTTCTGGCGGTCGACTGCGAAGCTGCGCGCCCGCACCCTCGGTGTGCTGTTCTTCGTGGTCTGCGCCCTGTTCCTGTGGACGACCACCGCCATCTACTCCAAGAAATTCGTGGACACGGTCCGCGTGGATCTGCTCACCGACACCGTCGGCAACGCCCTGACCCGCAACGCGGACGTGAAGGTGCGCGGGGTCAATGTCGGCGAGGTGCGCTCGAGCGACTACGACGGCAAGCAGGTCACCCTCGATCTGGCCATCGATCCGGCCATGGCCGAGAAGATTCCGGGCAACGTGACCGCCCGCCTACTACCCAAGACGCTCTTCGGTGAGCGCTACGTCGAGCTGGTCTGGCCGCAGGACCCCAGCGGGCACCTGACCGAGGGCATGACCCTGCACCAGGACACCAGCGGCCACGCCGTCGAGGTGAGCCAGCTGCTCGATCACGTACTGCCGCTGCTACAGGCCATTCCGCCGCAGTACCTGGCCTCCACGCTCGGCGCGATCTCGCAGGGCCTGCAGGGCCGGGGCGAGGAACTGGGCCGGACCATCGATCGCCTCGACAAGATCTTCACCGAGGTGAACACCGAACTGCCCACGCTGCAGGAGGATCTGCGCAGCTTCGCCGAGGTGGCCGCCACCTACTCCGACGCGGCCCCGCAGCTGGTGTCCGCGCTGGACAACCTGCGCACCACCAACGCCACGATCGTGCAGCAGCGTTCGCAGATCGACACCTTGTTCGCGGTGCTGACACCGAGCTCGTCCGACCTGGCCGACTTCCTGATCACCAATCGGGACAACATCATCGACGTGGCCGCCGACGCGCGGCCCGCGCTCGAGGACCTGGCCAAGTACTCGCCCGGCTACAAGTGCGCGCTGGCGAACTTCGCGCAGATGAAGCCGCGCATCGACGATCTGTTCGGCAAGGGCACCGACCTGCCGGGTTCGCGCGTGACGGTGGAGATCGTCAATCCGCGCGGCCGGTACGTCCCCAACCAGGACGAGCCGCGCTGGTTCGATCCGCGGGGCCCGCTGTGCATCCCGGAGTATCCGCTCACCGTGGATCCCGGTCAGTACACCGACGGTTCGGCCAACGACGGCTCGTATCAGCCGCCGAGCCGCACCCCCGGTGATCAGAACATCGGCATCATGCCGCAGCCGCAGTACCGGGTGTACGGCCCGCAGGCGCCGACCATCGCCGGTTCGCCGCGCGAACAGCAGACCCTGGGCGCCATCTACGGTGCGGCCCACGGCGTTTCGCCCGAGCAGGTGCCGAGCTGGATAACCCGGATCGCGGCCCCGGCTTTCCGCGGCAGTGAGGTGAGCATTCGATGAAGGACCTGCTGCGCGGCCTCGGCCCGACGCTGGCCAAACTCATCGCCTTCATCGTGGTGACCGTGCTGGCCACCGGCGTGCTGGCGCTGACGATCGCCAACTACAGCGGTGGCGGCACCAAGTTCAACGCCCGCTTCACCGACGTGACGTCGCTGAACAAGGGTGACGAGGTGCGCATCGCCGGTGTGCGCGTCGGCAAGGTGACCAAGGTGTCCATCGTCGACAAGAGCCTGGCGAACGTGGAATTCGAGGTGTCGGACCGCAAGTCGCTGCCCGCCTCCACGATCGCCACGATCAAGTACCGGAACCTGGTCGGCCAGCGGTACATCGCGCTGGAACAGGGTGCGGGCGAGCAGGGGCGCAAGATCAACAAGGGCGCCACCATCCCGCTGGAGCGCACCCGGCCCGCGCTGAATCTGACCGAGCTGTTCAACGGGTTCCGCCCGCTGTTCCAGACGCTCACCGCCGATGACGTGAACAAGCTGTCCTACAACATCATTCAGGTGTTCCAGGGCGAGTCCGGCACCATCACCGAACTGGTCGGCAACACCGCGGCGCTGACCAACAAGATCGCCGACAAGGACGCGGTCATCGGCGAGGTCGTCCGCAACCTGAACGCCGTGCTCGAGGTGGTCAACAACCGCGACGACCAGCTGAACCAGCTGATCATCAACACCGAGGCGCTCATCACCGGACTCAACGCCGAACGCGGCGTCATCGGCTCGGCGCTGACCTCGCTCGGCAACCTGACCTCGGCCACCGCCGACCTGCTCGTGCCGGTGCGCCCGAACCTGCAGGGCGCCATCGCGGGCCTGAACGAACTGACCGGCACCCTCAACAGCCGTTCCGACGAGGTCAACGAGGGCCTGGCCAACCTGCCCATCAAGATGGAGAAGCTGGGCCGCGCCGCCTCGTACGGCTCGTGGTTCCAGTTCTACCTGTGCGGCATCGACATCGTCGCCGGACCCGGCACCGCGGACGCCCCGCAGTTGAACCTGCCCGAGGCGATCCAGCACATGCCGACGATCAATCAGCCCATCTACACCAATCCGGCCCCGCGCTGCCACGGAAAGGGAGGCCGCTGATGGACGACCGCGTCGTACTCGGAAAGCGCAGCCCCGTTTTCATGGGCGGGCTGGGCCTGGCCATGGTGCTGCTGGTGACGGTGTCCGCCTTCAGTCTCGACAAGCTGCCCCTCATCGGGGCGGGCACCAAGTACACCGCCGAGTTCTCCGAGGCCGCCGGGCTGAAGAAGGGCAACGAGGTCCGCATCGCCGGCGTCAAGGTCGGCCAGGTGCAGGACGTGCGCCTGGACGGCGACAAGGTGCTCGTCGACTTCCGCACCCAGGACGCCTGGATCGGCAACGAGAGCACCGCCTCGATCCAGATCAAGACCCTGCTCGGGCAGAAGTACCTCTCCGTCGAGCCCAAGGGCGGCGAGGCCGCCGATCCCGACGACGCGATTCCGCTGTCGCGCACGGTATCCCCGTACGACGTGGTGGACGCCTTCAGCGACGCCGCCGTCGACCTCGAGGAGACCGACACCGCCCAGCTCGCGCAGAGCATGCGGGTGCTCTCGGAGGCGTTCTCCGGCACCCCGGCCGAGATCCGCTCCTCCATCGACGGCGTGGCCCGGCTCTCGGAGTCGCTGGCCAAACGGGATGACCAGTTGCGCAAGCTGTTCGGCGCGACCAAGCAGACCTCGCGGCTGCTGGCCGACCGCAACGCCGAATTCGAGCGGCTGCTCGGCAACGGCGGGCAGTTGCTCGCCGAGCTGAACGTGCGCCAGCAGGCCATCTCACAACTGCTCACCGGCGCGAAAACCATTGCCGCCGAATTGAGTGCGCTGGTCGCGGACAACGAGGCGCAGATCGGCCCGGCGCTGACCAACCTCGAGCAGACCATCACGATGCTCAACGACAACCAGGCCAACATCTCCAAGACACTGCAGCTGGCCGCGCCCTTCTACGGCCTGTACGCCAACGTGCTCGGCACCGGGCGCTGGTTCGACGCGGTCATCACCAACCTGATTCCGCCCGCCCTGCCCGAGATTCCGGGCGATCGCGCGCCGATCCGCAAGATGGGAGGCTGAGATGGCGAACAATCCGCTGACCGCGGTGCGCGACAGCAGCCCCAGAAGCAAACTGATCGCCCTCGTGGTCGCCGTGGCCGTGCTGCTCGCGGCGGTGGCCTGGTGGGGGCTGGGCAGGCTGAACACCACCACCATCACCGCGTACTTCGACAAGTCCGTCGGTATCTACGTCGGCTCGGACGTGCGCATCCTCGGTGTGCCGGTCGGCCGGGTGACCGAGGTGACCCCGGAGGGCGAGCAGGTCAAGGTCGTCATGGCGGTGGACCGCAAGTTCGACGTCCCCGCCGACGCCAAGGCCGCCCAGATCACCCCCTCGGTGGTCTCGGACCGGTACATCCAGCTCGCGCCCGCCTACAAGGGCGGACCCAAGATGGGGCGCGACGCCACCATCCCCAAGGACCGCACCGCCACCCCGGTCGAGGTCGACCGGCTGTACAAGAGCATCACCGAGCTGTCCGAGGCCCTGGGCCCCAACGGCGCCAACAAGGACGGCGCGGTGAACGAACTCGTTCGCACCGCCGCGCAGAACCTCTCGGGCAACGGCGAGGCGCTGGGCAACAGCTTCACGCAGCTGTCCAAGGCCGCCAAGACGCTCTCCGACTCGCGCACCGACATCTTCGACACGGTGAAGAACCTGCAGGAATTCGTGCGCATGCTGGCCGAGAACGACGCGCAGGTGCGCGAGTTCAACACCCAGCTCGGTTCGCTCGCGGGCTTCCTGGCCGACGAGCGCCAGAGCCTGGGCGACGCCCTGAGCCTGCTGTCGGTGGCCCTGGGTGACGTGGCCCGCTTCATCGACGACAACCGGGACCTGGTGCAGGCCAACGCACAGGCGCTGACCACGCTCACCCAGACCCTGGCCGATCAGCGCGACGATCTGGCCACCGCGCTGCCGCTGATCCCGACCGCGCTGTCGAACCTCATCAACGTGCACAACGGTGAGACCGGCACCCTCGACATGCGCCCCAACTTCGACGATCTGCAGAACCCGTTCGGGGTCATCTGCAAAATGCTCGATCTGGGCAAGCTGCGCCCGGGGGATCCGCAGTTCGACGCGATCTCGCGACAGCTGAAGCCGATTCTCGACAACTGCGGCATCATCACCGACCAGCTCACCGCGGGCGTGAAGACGCCGTCGCTGGTGCTGCCGTTCGGCATTCTCAGCGGCGACAACGTGCAGCGCAATCCGGTGCCCGGCAGCGTGCCCGGGGTGCCGTCCGAACAGCTGCCGCCCTCGCAGGGAGGTGGACAGCGATGACCCGTATCCGAAGTGGGCGCGGCGCCGCGCTGGCGCTGGCGCTGGGCGCGGTGACCGTGGTCGCCGCCGGCTGCGGCAACGGCGCATACAGCATTCCGCTGCCCGGCGGCCCGAACGTCGGGGACAACCCGCTGCACATCGACATTCGCTTCGCCGACGTGCTCGACCTGGTGCCGCAGTCCACCGTGAAGGTGGACGGCGTCGCGGTCGGCCGGGTCGACAGGATCGAACTCGCCCCCGACGGCTGGACCGCCAGCGTGCGCGCGGTGGTGAACAACGACGTCGACCTGCCCGCCAACGCCCGGGCCGAGGTGCGCCAGTCCAATCTGCTCGGTGAGAAGTTCATCGAACTGTCCGCGCCCGCGAACGATCCCGCGGCCGCGCGGCTGACCGACAACGCCGTCATCGACGTCGCGCAGACCCGCACCGCCACCGAGGTGGAGCAGGTCCTCGGCGCGCTGTCGCTGCTGCTCAACGGCGGCGGCGTGGCACAGTTGCAGCCCATCGTCGTCGAGCTCAACAAGGCCCTGGACGGCCGCGACGCCAAGACGCGCTCGCTGCTGGAACAGGCCAACAAGCTCATCGGCGGGCTGAACGACCAGGTCGAGGACATCACCCGCGCCCTGGACGGGCTCGACGTGCTCTCCAGCCGCGTCGGGCAGCAGACCGCGCAGATCGCCAAGATCCTGGACGAACTGCCCGAGGGCATCCAGATCCTCAATGAGCAACGGCCGCAACTGATTCAGCTGCTCACCCAGCTGGATCGCCTGGGGCAGGCCGGATTCGACGTGCTGGACCACTCCAAGGACGATCTGATCGCCGACCTCAACTCCCTGCGCCCGACCCTGCAGGAACTCGGCAGATCCGCCGGCGACCTGGTGACCGCGTTCCCGCTCATCCCGACCTACCCGTTCCCGGACGAGGCCATCAAGTCCGCGTTCGGCGGTCAGGTCAACACCTGGCTGTCGGTGGACCTGGAGATCGGCACACTGCTGTCGAATCTCGGTGTGGGCAAACCGGATCCGGTGTACCTGCCGCCCGCCGGACGGCAGGTCAACGTGGACCCGAGCAACCCGTACTACAACGGCAACGGCCCGCGCGGCGGCTGGCCCACCGTCTCGCTGGTGCCGCTGCCGCCGACCGTGGTGCCGCCGGGCCTGCCCGCGCTGCCCGAACCGCTCGGCGCGCTGCTCGATCAGCTGGGAGTGGGTGGTCCGCGATGACCCGTCTGGTGCGTTTTCAGCTCATCGCCTTCGCCGTGATCGCGGTGCTCGGCGTCGCCTTCGTCGGCGCGAAGTACGTGCGGCTGGACAACATGCTCGGCTTCGGGCTGTACCACGTCACGGTGAAGATGCCCGAGACCGGCAACCTGTCCAAGGGCGCCGAGGTGACCTACCGCGGCGTGCCCGTGGGCCGGGTCGGCTCGCTCGACATCACCCCGGACGGCGTCGCGGTCGTGCTGGACATGGATTCGGGCAAGCCCCGGATCCCGGTGAGCGCGAAGGCCGTGGTGGCCAATCGGTCCGCCATCGGCGAGCAGTACGTGGACCTGATGCCCTCCAGCACCGCCGGGCCGTTCCTGGAGGACGGTTCGGTCATCGACGGCGCGCAGGTGCCGATCCGGGTCGAGGAACTGCTCGGCAGCGTCGATCATTTCGTGCAGACCACCGACCTGGCGGCGCTGAGCACCGCGGTCACCGAACTCGGCAAGGCGTTCGACGGCAAGGGCGACGACCTGGAGATCCTGGTCGACTCGCTGGGCAAGTTCACCGAGACCGGGGTCGAGGCGCTGCCGCAGACCCTGGCGCTGCTGCGGGACGCCCGGATCGCGCTCGGCACCCAGGCCGAACAGTCCGGCAGCATCCGTCAGTTCAGCAACGGCCTGGATCTGCTTGCCGCACAGCTGCGTTCGAGCGATCCCGACATCCGCAGGCTGATCGGGACCGGCACCGACGCCGGCGATCAGATCCAGCGCCTGGTGGCCGAGAGCGGCCCGGCGCTGACCACGAACCTGACGAATCTGCGGGTCATGCTGCTGGCCGTCTCGCCCAAGTTCTACGCGCTCGGGCCGGTGCTGCAGATGCTGCCGCTGCTCTCGATCGGCGCCTCGGCCACCGCCCCCGGCGACGGCACCACCCACTTCGGCCTGGTGCTCGAGACCAACAATCCGCCCGCCTGCACGGTCGGCTACGAGGGCACCCAGGACATCATCCGCCAGATGAAGGCCCAGAACCCGGACTTCGACGACAGCCGGGACGATTTCCCGTTCAACACGAACGCGAAATGCCTTGTGCCGCAAGGCAGCGAGACCGCGGTGCGCGGTGGCGAGCGCGCCGAACTGGCCGATCCCAGTGTCCCGCAGCCGTGGGACGACAAGCCCAAGTACGACCCCGAGAAGCTCAATCTGAACCCCGTCGCGACCCAGCTGGCCACGCTCATGGGCGTCACCCCGAAGCGGTGACGCACCGCCGAGGTGCGTGTTCGCGCACAGCCGGGGCCGCGGCGCGCACAGTGGAAAGTATGGTGTCGGCGTGAGCCAGCAAAAGGACAGCAACCAGGACGCGGAGCTAGGCGAGCCGGCCGCGGAGCCGGTCGCCGAGTCCACCCCGGATCCGGCGCCCGTCCTCCTCGCGAAGCCGGCGCCCGCCCCCGAACCCGACGCCGCGGCCGAACCGGACGCCGCGGCCGCGACATCCACGGCCCGGCCCGCCGACGCCCGCCGGGTCGTCACGCTCGCCGCGATCGCGCTGCTGGCGGTGGCCGCGGTGGCCGCCGCCTGGTTCGGCGGCACCTGGATCGTGGGCGGGCTGATCCAGGACCGCCCGCGCGCTCAGGCCCGTGACAACGCACTCGACGCCGCCCAGCAGGCGGCCATCAACATCACCTCGATGAACCTGGCCGATGTCGACGGTTCGCTGTCGCTGGCGCGGTCGTCCATGACCGGTGAACTGCTCGACGCCTCCACGAAGAACCAGGACCAGATCAAGAAGCAGGTCCTGGATTCGAACGTGAACATGACCTCCAAGGTCGTCGGCGGCTCGCTCACCGAACTCAATTCCGAACGCGATCGGGCCGCGGCCCTGGTCGTGCTCGAGGTCACCGAGAACGGCCCGGGCAAACCCGCCGCCAAACTGCGCTACACCTGGTCGGTGGACGTGGTGCTGGACGACGGCGTGTGGAAGGCCGATCAGGTCCAGGTCGTCTCCGATCCCGTCGCGCTCGGCGGGGAAGCGGGGTCGCAGCAGCCCGCCGCGCCGGGGGACACCGCGCCCACCACCCAGCCCGCCCAGCCGGGCAACTAGGAGACGCGATCATGGCCAACAAACGCCCCGTCAATCGCGTCAGCCCGAAGCGCAGGCCCGCCGCCCAGCGCAGCGCGGGCGCGCGCACCACCGCGGACGACCTGCGGCACGGCACCACCGGCGGCATCGCCGCCCGCAAGGCCGCGGCCCGCGCGGCCGGGGCCGCCGGTCGCGCACCGGCTCCCGCCCGTCCCGTCCGCACCCGGGCCCCGCGCCCGGCGGGCGGCTTCTGGCGCACCTGGCGGACCGCGCTGCTGTGCGGCGGCGCGGCCGTGCTGCTGGCCGCGTTCGCCGTCGTGGGCGCCCTGCGGCCAGGCGTGGACGACGCCAACGTGGCCTACGTGGACAACACCGCCACCGACGAGGTGAAGGCCGCCGCCCAGCACGCCCTGTCCACGATCTACGGCTACAACGCCGCGGACATCGACAAGTTCCGCGAGAACGCCCGGGCCGTGATGACCGGCACCATGCTGGCGGAATTCGACAGGGACAAGCTGCTCGACACCGGTATCGACGCCATCAAGCAGACCAAGACCGACACCAAGGCCACGGCCGACCCCGTCGGCGTCACGCTGCTGACCGGCGACCGCGCCGAACTGCTGGTCAACCTCGCCATCGTGGCCACCAAGGACGGCGTACCGGCCCCCCTGGCCGCGGGCCCGATCGTGCTGCGCATGCAGAAGATCGACGGCCACTGGCTCGCCTCGGAGATCGCCGACAGCTGAGACCCCGGAACGGGTGTTCCCGCGCGCTTGTCGCGCGGGATCTGCCCTGATCGGGGGCGGATTCCGGGCGCCGGGCGGTGACAGCGCCCGCGCGGCGTGCGCATCGCCCGCGCGCCGCGGCCCGCGGAATTTCCCGCCCCACCTGCGATATCGGTGGCCCCTGCCGCCGCCTGACGAGGCGATCTTCTACTGGGGCAGGGGAACTCGGGTTTTGTCAACTTTTGGCGCCACTTGACGAGTTTCGTCCGACCCGTCACGCTATTCACAACAGCGGCGGCTGTCACAGGGGATCAGACGCCGACGAGGTGCTCGAGCGATCGCAGCCAGCGGACAACGGAGCCCAGTCGGCAGACGGTGTGACGGAGTTGTTGTTCTGGTAGCGCGGCCTCACCCGCTGCGCGAACGCGGTGCCGAAGATCGCTGCTATGCGGTTCGACCATCGCGGGTAAGCGGTGTAACCGTCGCAGGGATGCGGAGTGGTCACCGCCACGACACGCTTCGGCGCGTTAGCCCTCCGGGCTTCATTACGGGTGGTACTTTGACACCCCCGTAGGTTTGGGTGTAGTTTTGGACGTTGCGCTGGCTGCCTCCTGTCCATACCTCGATCGCATCGTCGAAAGTTCCACCTTCCGGTGTTACTTCCGCTGCTTGCTGTTCGGGTTTCGTTCGGGTAGTCACCAGCGGAATTCGTAGCAGACAAGCGACGGTCGCGGACCACCACGCGACGCGCGTGAGGTGCTGGAAGGACGCATCTTGGCAGTCTCCACCCAGACCAAGGCCGGTATTCCCGGAGCCCCGAAGCGGGTGTCTTTCGCGAAGATTCGTGAGCCCCTCGAGGTTCCGGGTCTTCTCGATCTACAAACCGACTCGTTCGCCTGGCTGATCGGTTCACCGGTATGGCGGGAAAAGGCGATCGCTCGTGGCGATGTCAACCCGTTCGGTGGGCTCGAGGAGGTGCTCGAGGAGCTCTCGCCGATCGAGGACTTCTCCGGTTCCATGTCCCTGTCGTTCTCCGACCCGCGCTTCGAAGAGGTCAAGGCCTCCATCGAAGAGTGCAAGGACAAGGACATGACCTACGCGGCGCCGTTGTTCGTCACCGCGGAGTTCATCAACAACAACACCGGTGAGATCAAGTCTCAGACGGTCTTCATGGGCGATTTCCCGATGATGACCGACAAGGGCACGTTCATCATCAACGGCACCGAGCGCGTCGTCGTTTCGCAGCTGGTTCGTTCGCCGGGCGTGTACTTCGACGACACCATCGACAAGAGCACCGAGAAGACGCTGCACAGCGTCCGGGTGATCCCGTCGCGTGGCGCGTGGCTGGAGTTCGACGTCGACAAGCGCGACACCGTCGGTGTGCGTATCGACCGCAAGCGCCGGCAGCCGGTCACCGTGCTGCTCAAGGCGCTGGGTCTGACCGCCGAGGAGATCGTGGAGCGCTTCGGCTTCTCCGAGATCATGATGTCCACCCTGGAGAAGGACAGCACTCCGGGTCAGGACGAGGCACTCCTCGACATCTACCGCAAGCTGCGTCCGGGCGAGCCGCCGACCAAGGAGTCCGCGCAGACCCTGCTGGAGAACCTGTTCTTCAAGGAGAAGCGCTACGACCTGGCCCGCGTCGGCCGCTACAAGGTCAACAAGAAGCTGGGCCTGAACCTGGACAAGCCGGTCACGGGTTCGGTGCTGACCAAGGAAGACATCGTCGCGACGATCGAGTACCTGGTCCGTCTGCACCAGGGCGATCGCATGATGACCGCGCCGGAGGGCCGCGAGGTTCCGGTCGAGGTCGATGACATCGATCACTTCGGCAACCGTCGTCTGCGCACGGTGGGCGAGCTGATCCAGAACCAGATCCGGGTCGGCCTCTCGCGTATGGAGCGTGTCGTGCGTGAGCGCATGACCACCCAGGACGTCGAGGCCATCACGCCGCAGACCCTGATCAACATCCGTCCCGTCGTGGCCGCGATCAAGGAGTTCTTCGGAACCTCCCAGCTGTCGCAGTTCATGGACCAGAACAACCCGCTCTCGGGTCTGACCCACAAGCGCCGCCTGTCGGCGCTGGGCCCGGGTGGTCTGTCCCGTGAGCGCGCCGGCCTGGAAGTTCGCGACGTCCACCCGTCGCACTACGGCCGCATGTGCCCGATCGAGACCCCGGAAGGCCCGAACATCGGCCTGATCGGTTCGCTCTCGGTGTACGCGCGGGTCAACCCGTTCGGCTTCATCGAGACCCCGTACCGCCGGGTCGTCGACGGCCGCGTCACCGATGAGGTCAAGTACCTCACCGCCGACGAGGAAGACCGCCACATCCGCGCCCAGGCGAACTCGCCGGTGGATCTGGACGGCCGCTTCCTCGAGGAGCGCGTGCTCGCTCGCCACGGCAACGAGGAGATGGAATACGTCGACGCGTCCGCGGTCGACTTCATGGATGTCTCGCCGCGCCAGATGGTGTCGGTCGCGACGGCCATGATCCCGTTCCTCGAGCACGACGACGCCAACCGTGCCCTCATGGGCGCGAACATGCAGCGTCAGGCCGTGCCGCTGGTCCGTTCCGAGTCGCCGCTGGTCGGCACCGGTATGGAGCTGCGCGCCGCGGTCGACGCCGGCGATGTGGTCGTGAACCAGAAGGCCGGTGTGGTGGAAGAGGTTTCGGCCGACTTCATCACCGTCATGCACGACGACGGCACCCGCCGCTCGTACCGCATGCGCAAGTTCGAGCGCTCGAACCAGGGCACCTGTGCCAACCAGCGTCCGATCGTGGACGAGGGTCTGCGGGTCGAGGCCGGGCACGTGCTCGCCGACGGCCCCTGCACCCAGAACGGTGAGATGGCCCTGGGCAAGAACCTGCTCGTGGCGATCATGCCGTGGGAGGGCCACAACTACGAGGACGCGATCATCCTGTCGCAGCGCCTCGTGGAGGATGACGTGCTCACCTCGATTCACATCGAGGAGCACGAGATCGACGCGCGCGACACCAAGCTGGGCGCCGAGGAGATCACCCGGGACATCCCGAACGTCTCCGACGAGGTCCTGGCCGATCTCGACGAGCGCGGCATCGTCCGCATCGGCGCCGAGGTCCGCGACGGCGACATCCTGGTCGGCAAGGTCACCCCGAAGGGCGAGACCGAGCTGACCCCCGAGGAGCGCCTGCTGCGCGCCATCTTCGGCGAGAAGGCCCGCGAAGTTCGCGACACCTCGCTCAAGGTGCCCCACGGTGAGTCCGGCAAGGTCATCGGCGTGCGCGTGTTCTCGCGTGACGACGACGACGATCTGCCCCCGGGCGTCAACGAACTGGTCCGCGTGTACGTGGCGCAGAAGCGCAAGATCCAGGACGGCGACAAGCTCGCCGGCCGCCACGGCAACAAGGGCGTCATCGGCAAGATCCTGCCGCAGGAAGATATGCCCTTCCTGCCGGACGGCACGCCGGTCGACATCATCCTGAACACCCACGGTGTGCCGCGTCGTATGAACATCGGTCAGGTGCTGGAAACCCATCTGGGTTACATCGCCAAGACCGGCTGGCAGGTCGAGGGTGAGCCGGAGTGGGCCAAGCGCCTGCCCGAGGAGATGCTGGGTCAGGTCGCCGACACCAATATCGCCACGCCCGTGTTCGACGGCGCGCGCGAGGAGGAGCTGACGGGTCTGCTGGCCTCGACGCTGCCGAACCGCGACGGCGAGAAGATGATCGACGACAACGGCAAGGCGGTGCTGCTGGACGGCCGCTCCGGTGAGCCGTTCCCGTACCCGGTCTCGGTCGGCTACATGTACATCCTGAAGCTGCACCACCTGGTGGACGACAAGATCCACGCGCGTTCGACGGGTCCGTACTCGATGATCACGCAGCAGCCCCTCGGTGGTAAGGCCCAGTTCGGTGGTCAGCGCTTCGGTGAGATGGAGTGCTGGGCCATGCAGGCGTACGGCGCCGCCTACACCCTGCAGGAACTGCTCACCATCAAGTCGGACGATGTCGTCGGCCGCGTGAAGGTGTACGAGGCGATCGTCAAGGGCGAGAACATCCCGGAGCCGGGTATTCCGGAGTCGTTCAAGGTTCTGCTCAAGGAACTCCAGTCGCTGTGCCTGAACGTCGAGGTGCTGTCCTCGGACGGCGCCGCGATCGAGATGCGCGACGGCGATGATGAGGACCTGGAGCGCGCCGCGGCGAACCTGGGCATCAACCTGTCCCGCAACGAGGCTGCGACGGTCGACGACCTGGCGCAGTAAGAGCGATCGGTCCGGGTGGGTAATTCGTTGAATCACTCACCCGGGCGGACCTTTTCGAGCGACCCGCACACGGTCGCCACGAGATGGATATAGCGACTTTTGCTCATACTCAACCCGTACAGGGGAAAGGAAGTTACGTGCTAGACGTCAACTTCTTCGATGAACTCCGGATCGGCCTGGCTTCCGCCGAAGACATTCGTCAGTGGTCGTTCGGCGAAGTGAAGAAGCCGGAGACCATCAACTACCGCACGCTGAAGCCCGAGAAGGACGGCCTCTTCTGCGAGAAGATCTTCGGTCCCACCCGGGACTGGGAGTGCTACTGCGGTAAGTACAAGCGCGTCCGCTTCAAGGGCATCATCTGTGAGCGCTGTGGCGTCGAGGTCACTCGCGCCAAGGTGCGCCGCGAGCGGATGGGCCACATCGAGCTGGCCGCGCCGGTCACCCACATCTGGTACTTCAAGGGCGTGCCTTCGCGCCTGGGTTACCTGCTCGACCTGGCGCCGAAGGATCTCGAGAAGATCATCTACTTCGCCGCCTACGTCATCACCGAGGTGAACGAGGAGGCTCGCCACAACGAGCTGTCCACCCTCGAAGCCGAGATGGACGTGCGCAAGAAGGTCGTCGCCGATCAGCGTGACGCCGACCTGGAGGCCCGCGCCCAGAAGCTCGAGGCCGACCTGGCCGAGCTCGAGGCCGAGGGCGCCAAGTCCGATGTGCGCCGCAAGGTCAAGGACGGCGGCGAGCGCGAGATGCGTCAGCTGCGCGACCGCGCCCAGCGTGAGCTGGACCGGCTCGACGAGGTCTGGACCACGTTCACCAAGCTGTCGGTCAAGCAGCTCATCGTGGACGAGATGCTGTACCGCGAGCTGCAGGACGAGTACGGCGAGTACTTCACGGGTCACATGGGCGCCGAGGCGATCCAGAAGCTCATGGAGCAGTTCGACATCCCGGCCGAGGCCGAGAACCTGCGTGAGATCATCCGGACGGGCAAGGGCCAGAAGAAGCTTCGCGCGCTGAAGCGTCTCAAGGTCGTCGCCGCGTTCCAGATGAACGGCAACTCGCCCATGGGCATGGTGCTGGACGCTGTCCCGGTGATCCCGCCGGAGCTGCGCCCGATGGTTCAGCTCGACGGTGGCCGCTTCGCGACCTCGGACCTGAACGACCTGTACCGCCGCGTGATCAACCGCAACAACCGTTTGAAGCGACTGATCGATCTGGGTGCGCCCGAGATCATCGTGAACAACGAGAAGCGCATGCTGCAGGAGTCGGTCGACGCGCTGTTCGACAACGGCCGTCGTGGCCGTCCGGTCACCGGTCCGGGTAACCGCCCGCTGAAGTCCCTGAGCGATCTGCTCAAGGGCAAGCAGGGTCGTTTCCGTCAGAACCTGCTCGGTAAGCGCGTGGACTACTCGGGCCGTTCGGTCATCGTGGTCGGTCCGCAGCTCAAGCTGCACCAGTGCGGTCTGCCGAAGCTGATGGCGCTCGAGCTGTTCAAGCCGTTCGTCATGAAGCGTCTGGTCGATCTCAACCACGCGCAGAACATCAAGTCCGCCAAGCGGATGGTCGAGCGTCAGCGTGCGCAGGTGTGGGACGTCCTCGAAGAGGTCATCTCCGAGCACCCGGTGCTGCTGAACCGCGCGCCCACCCTGCACCGCCTGGGTATCCAGGCCTTCGAGCCGCTGCTGGTCGAGGGCAAGGCCATCCAGCTGCACCCGCTCGTGTGTGAGGCGTTCAACGCCGACTTCGACGGTGACCAGATGGCCGTGCACCTGCCGCTGTCCGCGGAGGCGCAGGCCGAGGCCCGCATCCTGATGCTGTCCTCGAACAACATCCTGTCGCCCGCCTCGGGTCGTCCGCTCGCCATGCCGCGTCTGGACATGGTGACCGGCCTGTTCTACCTGACCCGCCTCGAAGAGGGTGGCAAGGGCGAATACCGGGCCGCGACAAAGGATTCCGCCGAGTTCGGCGTGTACTCCTCGCCGGCCGAGGCGCAGATGGCGGTGGACCGCGGTGAGCTCACCGTGCGTTCGCTGATCAAGGTCCGCCTGACCGAGCAGCGCCCGCCGAAGGACACCGAGGCCGAGCTGTTCCCGAACGGCTGGCAGCGGGGCGACGCGTGGACGGTCAAGACCACGCTGGGCCGCGTCATCTTCAACGATCTGCTCCCGGCGGACTACGCGTTCATCGACGAGCCGATGCCGAAGAAGCGGCAGGCGGCGATCATCAACGATCTCGCCGAGCGCTACCCGATGATCGTGGTCGCCCAGACGGTCGACAAGCTGAAGGACGCGGGCTTCTACTGGGCCACCCGTTCCGGCGTCACCGTCTCGATGTCGGACGTTCTGGTTCCGCCGAACAAGTCCGAGATCATGGCGCGCTACGACGAGCAGGCCAATCAGATCGAGAAGAAGTACCAGCGTGGCGCTCTCGATCACCAGGAGCGCAACAACGCCCTGGTCAAGATCTGGCAGGAAGCGACCGAAGAGGTCGGCCGCGCGCTGCGCGACCACTACCCGGCCGACAACCCGATCATCACGATCGTCGACTCGGGCGCGACGGGTAACTTCACCCAGACCCGTACCCTCGCGGGTATGAAGGGCCTGGTGACGAACCCGAAGGGTGAGTTCATCCCGCAGCCGATCAAGTCCTCCTTCCGTGAGGGCCTGACGGTTCTGGAGTACTTCATCAACACGCACGGCGCTCGAAAGGGTCTGGCCGACACCGCGCTTCGTACCGCGGACTCGGGCTACCTGACCCGTCGTCTGGTCGACGTGTCGCAGGACGTCATCGTTCGCGAGACCGACTGTGGCACCGAGCGTGGCATCGTGGTGCCGATCGCGGAGAAGCAGGCCGACGGCTCGCTCATCCGGGACGCGCACGTGGAGACGAGCACCTACGCTCGTACCCTCGCCACCGACGCGCTGGACGCCAACGGCAATGTCGTCATCGAGAAGGGTCACGATCTCGGTGACCCGGCGCTGGACGCGCTGCTCGAGGCCGGCATCACCGAGGTGAAGGTCCGCTCCGTGCTGACCTGCACCACCGGCACCGGCGTGTGTGCGACCTGCTACGGCCGCTCGATGGCGACCGGCAAGCTGGTCGACATCGGTGAGGCCGTCGGTATCGTCGCCGCGCAGTCCATCGGTGAGCCCGGTACCCAGCTGACCATGCGTACCTTCCACCAGGGTGGTGTCGCGGGCGATGACATCACCGGCGGTCTGCCCCGCGTGCAGGAGCTCTTCGAGGCTCGTGTGCCCAAGGGCAAGGCGCCGATCGCGGAGGTCTCGGGTCGCGTGCGGCTCGAGGACGACGACCGCTTCTACAAGATCACGATCATCCCGGACGACGGGTCGGACGAGGTCCTGTACGACAAGCTGTCGAAGCGTCAGCGTCTGCGGGTGTTCAAGCACGAGGACGGCTCGGAGCGCCTGCTCGCCGACGGCGATCACGTCGAGGTCGGCCAGCAGCTGCTGGAGGGTTCGGCTGATCCGCACGAGGTGCTGCGCGTGATGGGCCCCCGTCAGGTGCAGATCCACCTGGTCCACGAGGTCCAGGAGGTCTACCGCTCGCAGGGTGTGTCGATCCACGACAAGCACATCGAGGTCATCGTTCGCCAGATGCTGCGTCGCGTCACCATCATCGACTCGGGTGCGACCGAGTTCCTGCCCGGTTCGCTCGTCGAGCGTGCCGAGTTCGAGAACTCGAACCGCCGCGTGGTCGCCGAGGGTGCCGAGCCGGCGTCGGGTCGTCCGGTGCTGATGGGTATCACCAAGGCGTCGCTCGCGACCGATTCGTGGCTGTCGGCGGCCTCCTTCCAGGAGACCACCCGCGTGCTCACGGACGCCGCGATCAACTGCCGCTCCGACAAGCTGATCGGCTTGAAGGAGAACGTGATCATCGGCAAGCTGATCCCGGCCGGTACCGGTATCAACCGCTACCGCAACATCCAGGTCCAGCCCACCGAGGAGGCCCGTCAGGCCGCGTACGCGGTGCCGTCCTACGACGACACCTACTACACCCCGGACGGCTTCGGCACCACGACCGGTGCCGCGGTTCCGCTGGACGACTACGGCTTCAGCGACTACCGCTAAAGCTTCGGTCCAGGAACAACATTCGGCCCCCGCTCTCCGGAGCGGGGGCCGTTTGCGCTTTTGGGAACTTGCTCCCCCCGCGAGGCCGGCGCGAGAGTTCAAGTCGAGATTTCATGAGACTGGCGTGGTGAGGTAAGGCACCTGGTACAGAATTGGCCGGAGGAGGCCGCCAGGCGGCATTACCTACTCGCATAACGTTATGCAGGTACGCTTCCTGGTATGACCGCCGCTCAGCACATCGATGAGCCGATTCGGAGTCGGCTGGTGTCGCTGCCTATGCCACCTGCGGGTGGATTCACCGCGGTAGACCTTCCTCGTCTGATAGAAGTGGTCGATGGCCGGTTCGAGCTGCTGGACGGTGACGTCGTGATGATGGCTCCCGCCACGCACTGGCACAACGAAGTCATCGATATTCTGAAGCACTCGCTACGTGCCATCGCGCCCGAGGCGTACGTCATCGCGTCGGAACAGGGCATAGATCTGGGTGCCAGTGTGCCGGAGCCGGACGTTCTGGTGGTCTCGCGATCCGCGGTGCGCTCGGACAGCCTGGTGTTCGCCCCTGCGGATGTGCATCTGGCGATCGAGGTCGTTTCGGCCCGGACCAAGACCAAAGATCGCAAATTGCGCCCGTTGCAGTACGCGGAAGCCGGGGTCAAGTGCTTCTGGCGGGTGGAAAACGAGAACGACGCCATGGTCGTCTACACCTTCGAGCTGCTGCCCGAAGGCGGCTACGCCCCGACCGGAGTTCATCGAGTCCGGGTCAAGGTCGATCGCCCGTTCCCCATCGATATCGAGCTTCCCGCCGTCACTTGGTGATTCCGCGGTAGCGGGTAATAGGTTCGGTGAGACCGGCTCGTGGGCCGTGCGAACCTCGTCGATCGAATATCGGTATCTACCTCGAGTGATAGCGTAAAGCTCTGGATCGGTGCTGCGCGAAGGGGTTCCCGATGGTGGCTGGGCGTCGTGTACTTGCCGTAATGCTCTGTGCCGCCGCGTTATCGGTGGGCTCGGCCGGGATCGGCGCCGCCGCGCCGTCGGAGGCGGGGTTGGGCGGGTGCTACCGGGGGAACGTGTTGACCGGGGCGCTGGTGCCGGGGTCGGGGAGCGCGGGGCAGGGGGTGCGGCGGACGGCGGAGGTGTGGGATTGCGTCAGTCCGTTGTTGCCGGGGGTGGTGTCCGGGAGGTTCGAGGCCGAGTTGCCGTGGGTCGGGTTCGGGTCGCGGTCGCAGGCGCGGTTCATCTGGTCGGACGGGAGCGTCAGTACCGCGAGCGGATTGCCCAACACCCTGTGGACGATTGTGGACGGTCCGGCGGCGGGGCATATTTTGCGATTCCAGTTGGCGGGCAACAGGGACGGCGACTGGTACTACCTGACCGGTAGCGCGCAGATCGAGTCGCTGACCTTCATGCGCTAGCCGCGACCGGGATTCGAACACGGTTCATCGATCCCGATGAACTGGTTTTCTGGCTACGGTTCGAGGTGTCAGCGTGGCGGCGGGAGGGCCTCGAAGGCCGGGGCCAGGGCCTGGGAAGCGCCGGGGACCAGGGAATTCGCGTAGGCCAGGGCCGCGTCGACGGCCGGCTGACCGCCCGCCTGCTGGAGGCCGATCGCGCCGCCGAGCAGGGCGCCGACCACCGTCAGGATCGGGACGGTGATGATGTCGAAGACGAAGAGCCCGGCGGGGAAACCGATCAGGAAGCCGATCGCGCCGCCGATGGCCGCGCCGGTGGCGACGGCCGGCAGGTGTGCCTGGACGACGTCGAAGAAATGCTGCTGGGCGTTGACGTCGCGCAGCGCTACCGGGGACGCGGCCTTGGGCGTCAGGGTGAGGCGGCGGCCGTCCTCGTCGATGACCGGCGCGAATTCCAGGTTCTTCCCGGAGATCTTGTATGTCAGTGGGACGGTGGCCAATTCGAGCCCGTCGGCGTCGGTGGCGACGACCGCCTGCCCGTCCCAGGTGGCCAGGAAGCGCCCGGCCGCCAGGGTGCTGACCGTGGCGCGCTTGTCCGCGGACAACTCCACCCGGTAGTCCACGCCGTGATCGGTGCCGCTCACCTGCACGGCGGGCGCCGCTCCGGCCGGATCCGCCACCGCGGGTGTGCTCGCGACGACCGTCGCCGTGAGGCAGAACAGTGTCGGCGCAATGATCCTGGTCATGCCCATGGTGGTGCCCCTAGCGCTGCGAAACGGGTTGTGGCGTGATCTTGCGCAACGACCGTACCGGGCAGCGCGGGGGATAGGAACCCCGCGTCGCATATGCGACGGGCCCGGATGCCGGCGCGGGTGCGCACGCTCGCCGTCGTGGCGACGCTCGAAGTCCGCGCTTCGGAAGCCTGGTGCGACATGCCCGTCGGCGCATGGCGATCCGGGGTCGGCCGCATCGTCGCGGCGATGCCCCTGCTCGCCGGTCCGGCCGAGGGCGTGCCGATGTCGGGACGGGCGCTCAGTTCTCCGATCCGGCGGGCGCGGCCAGGGCCCGGGCGATGCGATCCGCCGCCGCGCGCAATTGCGCCGCCAGTTCTGGAGATTCGCGGACTTCGTACTCGACGCCGAGGGTGATGAGCCGCCCGGCCAGCCACTCGACCGAGTCCTCGCGAATGCCCCGCAGGCGAGAGGTATCGGCATCGACGGCGTTCAGCTCGCCGGGGCTCTCGCCGAGACCGCCGGAAATCCGGTGCAGGGGAGCGTGAATGGTCACATCGACGGCGAAGGGCGTTATGCCCCAGTCGGTGCGAGCGCCTGCCACGTAGGCGGCCGCGTGTTCGGCGGGCAGCTCGCGCGGGGTGAATCGGGCGGCGGTGGGCTGCGGCGCGGTGACGCGGTCGACGCGAAAACTGCGCCAGGCGTTGCGATCCACGTCGTAGGCGACCAGGTACCAGCGTCCACGGGTGGCGCTCAGGCCGTTGGGTTCGACGTTGCGGCGCGATTCGGCCCCCGCGGCGTCGCGATAGGTGAAGCGGACGCGTTCGTGATTGGTGATGGTGGCGGCCAGGGTGGCCAGCACCTCGGGGTCGGCGGTCGGCCCGGTGCCGGTGAACACGGCGGTGGCCGCGCCCAGCACCCGCACGCGGCGGCGGAGTTTGGCGGGCAGCACCTGTTCGAGTTTGGCCAGGGCCCGGACCGAGGATTCCTCGATGCCCGCCACGGCCTGCCCGGCGGCCGCTCGCAACCCGACGGCGATGGCCACGGCCTCGTCGTCGTCGAGCAGCAGCGGCGGCAGTGCCGCTCCGGCGGCCAGCCGGTAGCCGCCGGTCACGCCGAGCGTGGCCTCGACCGGGTAGCCGAGGTCGCGCAGGCGGTCGATGTCGCGGCGCACGGTGCGGTCGCTGACACCGAGCCGTTCGGCCAGTTCGCTGCCCGGCCATTCGCGCGGGGTCTGCAGCAGCGACAGCATGCGCAGCAGTCGCCCGGGTGTGTCGTTCATGCTCGACATCCTCTCGCACAACTAGGCCGCGACCTGTCCTAGATGCTTCCTAACGTGGTCCTCGGTTCGAACGACGACACGAGGAGTTCCCATGACCGCCATCCGCCCCTTCCGCATCGACATCGCGCAGGCCGACCTCGACGACCTGCGGGATCGGCTGGCCCGGACCCGCTGGTCCGCGCAGCTGCCGGGGCAGGACTGGGAGCGCGGCGTGCCGGTCGCCTACCTGCGTGAGCTCGCCGAGTACTGGCGCACCGAATTCGATTGGCGGGCAGTCGAAGCCGAGCTCAACGCCTTCCCGCAGTTCCTGACCGAGATCGACGGCCTGGACGTGCACTTCCTGCACGTGCGCTCGCCCGAGCCGCACGCGGTGCCGCTGCTGCTGACCCACGGCTGGCCGAACTCGTTCGTCGAATTCACCGACACCATCGGCCCGCTGACCGATCCCCGCGCGCACGGCCTCGACCCCGAGCCGGCCTTCCACGTGGTCGTGCCGTCGGTTCCGGGTTTCGCGTTCTCGCAGGCGCCCGGCGCGACCGGTATGACGGTGCGCCGGGTGGCGACCATGTTCGCGGCCCTGATGGACCGCCTCGGCTACGACCGGTACGGCACCCAGGGCGGTGATCTGGGCGCGTACGTCGCTCCCGAAATCGCCTTGGTCGCACCGGAACACGTGATCGGCGTGCACGTCGACGGCGGCCTCGGCATGCCCACCGCGGCCGATGTGCCGGACATGTCGGCGAGCGAGCTGGCCGACTGGGACATGATGCGGGGCTGGATGACCGGCGGCACCGACCATCACTCCCTGCTGCGCGCCGCGCCCCAGTCCCTCGCCCACGCGTGGACCGATTCCCCGGCCGGCCTGCTCGGCTGGTTGATGCAGAAGTTCCACGAGTTCAGCCCGATGGCCGATCACCCCGAGGATGTCATGAAGCGTGACCACCTGCTGACCAACGCCGCCCTGTACTGGTTCACCAACACCGCCGCCACCTCCTCGTGGCCGATGTACGACGGCCTGGTCGACGGCGGCTTCGCCATGCCCAAGGGCCAGAACCTGGTCCCGACGGGCCAGTACGGCGGCGGCATGCCCCTGATGCGCCGCCTGGCCGGCGACCACAACGACATCGTCCACTGGCCCGAGGGCAACCCCGGCAACCACTTCGTGGCCATGGAACAGCCCGCCGCCCACGTGGCCGACATCCGCGCCTTCTTCACGCTGCTGGCAGACCGCCCGGTCGAGCCGGTCGCCTGATCTCGGGTCGCCGAGCCGCGAGTTCCGTTGCCCGCTGCGGCGTCTCGGGGCTGTGCTCCCGGCTCGAGCCGGTGAGTGGCTGTCTCCGCAGTCGGTTCGGCGGGCCGGCTCAGGCCGTGGTCGCCGAGGCCGTGGCCGAGGTGGCGACCGTGGGCCGGGTGGCCGGCTCGCCGAGGCGGACCACCACCACGCCCGCGAGAATCAGTGCGCCGCCGAGCAATTGGATCGGGCCGGGGGTTTCGCCGAGCAGCAGCCAGGCGAAGCCGATGGCGGCCACGACCTCGGTGAGGGCGGCGAAGGAGGCCAGGCGGGAGCCGAGCAGGCGGGTGGCGGCGATCCCGGAGAGGTAGGCCAGGGCCGCGGTGATCACGCCCAGCGCGAGCAGGGGCGTCCACCAGGGGGTGGTGAAGTCGTCGAAGGCCACGGGGTTCGCGGTGATGCGCAGCGGGACGATGCCGAGCAGGCCCGCGGCGAGAATGCCGAGACCGCCGATCAGCAGGCCGCCGGTGGCCAGCACCGCGCCGGGCAGCGCCTCGCCGCTCTGGCCCGACAGCACGAAGTACACGGCGGCGCCGGCCATCGCGCCCAGCGCCCAGAGGATTCCGATCCAGCTGGTGTCGGCCCCGGAGCGCAGATCCAGGACCAGCAGCAGTCCGGCGATGCCGATGACGGCCCCGAGAACCGTTGCGCGCCCGGGCTGCTGGCGGTGCCGCAACCACAGCCACAGCACCACCGCGATGGGCGCGGTGTACTCGATGAGCAGGGCGACGCCGACTTCCATGTGCGCGACGGCGTTGAAGTACGCGAGCTGCGCACCGGCGACGGCGGCCAGGCCGTACATGACGAGCAGCGGGGCGTTCTGCCGCAGCAGTTCCCAGCGCCCGCGTAACTGCACCAGCGCCACCGGCAGCAGCACCAGCGCGCCGAGCAGCACGCGCACGATCACCGTCGAGGCCGGGCTCCACCCCGCGTTCATCATGCCGCGGCCGAGGCTGCCCGAGAGGCCGAAGGAGGCGGCCGACAATGCCGCGAGCAACAGGCCGTTCCGGATCCGGCTCGGCACCGCGGTGTCATGAGTCAAAGTCGCCATGACTAATGACGCTAAGGCTCGTGCGGTAATGTGTCAACATGTCTTTTGCTCATGACACAGTGGCGTCGATGGCCGCCGCGGTCGAGCTGGTGAATTCGGCCGAGGCGCCGGACACGATGACCGATGCCGAGCAGCTCGCGGAGTTCTTCGACCGCCACGGCTACACCGGCGTCCGCACGGGCGACGCGCGGGAACTGGCCGCGGTGCGTGCCCAGCGCGCCCCGATGCGCGAGCTGCTGACCGCCGATCGCGACACCGCGGTGACCCTGGTGAACGAGATCCTGGCCCGCCACCGCGCGGTCCCGCGCCTGGTGCGTCACGACGCCCTGGACTACCACGTGCACGCGGTCCCGCCGGACGCTCCGCTGGATGTGCGCATCGCCGTGGAGACGGCCATGGCGATGATCGACCTGATCCGCGCCGACGAGCTCAGCCGCCTGGCCCTGTGTGCCGATGAGACCTGCGACGGCATCGTTCTGGACCTGTCCCGCAACAGGTCTCGCCGCTACTGCAGCGTGGCGTGCGGCAACCGCAATGCCGTCGCGGCCTATCGCGCTCGGAAGAAGTGATCGGATCGTGAAGCGCTACGGCGTCTCACGATCGGCGAGCTGATCCTGCAACCCCTGTAGCAGCGCGGCCAGCCCGAACTCGAAGCTGCTGTCCGGCGCGGCGTTGTAGTCGGTGGCGGCCTGGCGCTCGATGCGGGCGCGCAGTCGCGGGAACTCCATCGCGACCGCGGTGGCCTCGGACATCGCTTCGCCCAGTTTGGCTTCCGGGTCGCCGCCGTTGCGGCCGAGCCGCCGCTCGATCGAGATGTTCGCCGCGGCGCCGACCGCGTTGCCGAGCACGAACATGAACACGGTCGCCGCGGCCCGGTCGGCCGCGTCGTCGTCGAAGCCCGCGCGCTCGTACACCGTGAGCACGTGCTCGTCGTGGCGAGATTTGTTGGGGCCGTAAAGCAGATAGCCGGCCTGCGCCTGCACGATCCACGGGTGCCGGTTCAGCATCGTGTACATCCCGGTGGCCAGGAGCTCGGCCGCCGCGCGCCAGTCGAGGGCGTCCAGGTCGGGTAGTTCGATCTCGGCCCACACCTCGTCGGTGGCCAGGCGCACCAGATTGTCCTTGTTCCGGACGTGCCAATACATGGCGGTGGCGGCGGCGTCGAGCCGTTTGCCCAGTTCGCGCATGTTCAGTCCGTCCAGGCCCTGTTCGTCGAGCAGGTCGATGGCGGTCCCGATGATCTGTTCGCGGGTGAGCGTTTCGCGCGGCATGCCCCGACTCTAGGTGCTCACCAGGCACTTTCACAAAGTTCAAGAAACTACTTGCACTTAGTTCAAGTATCCGGCTATGGTTCCCTTGTACTTAGTTCAAGTCGGACCCGCCGAGACCGCGGGCCGCGAAGCAGGAGACCGAAACATGAACGCCGTCATCGCCACCAGCGCCCTCGCCATCGCCGCCGCCTTCGTGAGCATGCCGATCGTGCGCAGCCGCTACGGCAAGCCCGCCATGGCCCGCGCCGAGGCCGAACTGGCCCGCCAGGGCGTGCGCACCAGCGTGCTGCGCGAGAACGGGATGCGCTTCGACGCGAGCGGCCACGAGAGCGCGGCCCCGATCGGCATCGCGGCGATCATGATCGCGCTGGCCGGGCTCAACTTCGCCGGCGCGGACCTGGCTCGCCCGCTGAACTGGGTGCTGCTGACCCTGGTGCTGCTCGGCAACGGCGTGATCCTGTACAGCAACCTCACCGCGGTGCAGTCGGTGCGCGCGGCCTTCGCGAAGAAGGGCGACCCGATGCTGGCCCGCATCGACGTCCCCGCCCTGCTGAAGGAGGCCGAAGCGGGCTTCCCGGACTGGACCTGGACGCTGCAGAACATCCGGCACGTGCTGGTCTTCGGCGGCGCCGCCCTGGGCCTGGTTCTCACCGCCCTGATCTGACCGGGTACCCCGGCGCACGCGAGTCGATGCGCACCTGTGGGATAGGGCACCGATCCGGATCCCGCCCCTGCACACGAAGGGGAATCCGGTGCTAGCGTGCCTACGTTCCAGAAGTCCTATGGGGGTCGAGCGGGTAATGACGAAAACGCAAGCGTCGCTGCGGCCCTATGACGTGGTACTGGTCGGCGGCGGAATCATGAGCGCGACCCTGGGTCTGCTGCTCAAACATCTGGAACCGACCTGGACGATCGCGGTGTACGAGCGACTACCCGAATTGGCGGGCGAGGCCTCGGACCCCTGGAACAACGCAGGTACCGGCCATTCCGGGCTGTGCGAACTGAATTACACCGCCGAACTGCCGGACGGCTCGATCGATATCGGCCGGGCGCTCACGGTCAACGAGCAGTTCCAGCAGAGTCGCCAATTGTGGGCGGCGCTGGTGGAGGCCGGAATCCTCGGCAAGCCGGAGACTTTCATCAATCCGGTGCCGCATATGACGCTGGTGCACGGCAAGACCGATGTCGATTATCTCCGGCGCAGATTCGAAACCCTCTCCGAGAACGCTCTTTTCGGCTCCATGAGATTCAGCGACGATCCCGCCGTCATCGGCGAATGGGCCCCGCTGCTCGCGCAATCGCGTGACCCGGGCGAGCCGATCGCCGCCACCCGGGACGTGACCGGCAGCGACGTGAACTTCGGCGCACTCTCCAAACAGATCTTCACCTACCTCAAGAGCGTCGACGTCTCGATCAATCCGCGCTGCGAGGTCCGGGGGATGCGCCGCAACAACGACGGCTCCTGGCAACTGCGCATTCATCAGCACACCGACAACGACCGCTTCACGCACAAGGTCGACGCGCGTTTCGTCTTCGCCGGCGGTGGCGGCTGGGCGCTGAAACTGCTGCAGAAGGCCGGCGTGCCCGAAGCGCGCGGGTACGGGCTGCTTCCGGTGAGCGGGCGGTTCCTGCGCTGCGACAATCCGGAGATCATCGCGCGGCACGACGCGAAGGTGTACGGCAAGGCGCCGGTCGGGGCGCCGCCGATGTCCATGCCGCACTTGGATACTCGTGTCATCGACGGGGAGCGGGCGCTGTTGTTCGGCCCCTACGCGGGGACGAACCCCAAATTCCTGAAGAACGGTTCGATCCTGGACGCGCCGGGTTCGCTGCGCCCGCACAACATCGGGCCGCTGACCTCGATGCTGGCGAGCAATCTGCCGCTGGTCTGGCTGCTCACCAAGCAGCTCACCGCCACGCGCAAGAAGAAGCTGGCCGCGCTGCGCGAATTCGCGCCCGAAGCGGTCATGGACGACTGGACCATGATCACCGCCGGTCAGCGCGCGCAGATCGTCAAGGGGGAACCCGGCCGCCGCGGGGTGCTGGAGTTCGGTACCGAAGTCGTTGCCGCGCACGATGGTTCGATCGCGGCCGTCCTGGGCGCGTCGCCGGGGGCGTCGACCGCACCGGCGATTCTGCTGGAGGTGCTGGCCCGGTGCTTCCCGTCGTATCAGCGCTATTGGGCGCCGAGCCTGCGCGAACTGATCCCCACCCTGGGCTCGAGTCTGGCCGGTGACGCGGCTCTGGCACGGCACACCACCTCCCGCACCGCCGAGATCCTGGGATTGACCGCGCCGCTGCGCGACTGAGGCCGCGCCCGGCGCGACCGAACACGGCAGGTGCCTGCCATCGTGCCGCCGCACCGTGGACAAGCCCCGCCGCACGCGGTATGAAAATGGAACACGTTTCATTTTTCGCGGTCGACAGGAGATGCGATGGACAGCGCCACCATGGGTGATCTGGTGATGGCCGGCTTCAAGAAGCTGGGCTTCATCCAGTTCACCGGTATCGACGCGGTGGACTTCGCCGTCGGCCGCAATGTGGTGAGCATGGCTCCCAAACCGGAGCACCTCAACCACAACGGCGACATCCACGCGGCCCTGCTGTTCGGCATGGCCGAGACCGCCGCGATGGGCGCGTCCATCTCCGGCATCGTGGATCTGATGGGCGACACCTTCATCGTCGCCCGGGACGGGAAGATCGAATACCTGGCCCGCGCGAAGGGCGAGGCCGGGCCGTTCCTGGCCACGTCGGAACTGAGCCCGGAGATCGTCGCGCAGACCCGCGCCGACATCGCGGCGGGCGTGGAGATCGAACTCGTCGTCCCGGTGACCATCACCGACACGACCGGAAAGGCCGTCGCCTCGGCGGCTTTCACCGCCGTGATCCGCCCGCGCCGCAAGTAGTCGGCACGCCGCTGTGCGGTGCACCGGTCTCGAGCCGCCCATCGTGACGGGGCCGGTGGGCGTCGGGCCGAGCCCGCTCGGCGGGTAGCCCCGGGTGCGCTCGGCGAGCGTCGGTCCCCGCAGTGGACTGCTCGTCGGTGCACGTGCCCGCCTCGCAAATTGTTCCGCACGCTGCTGTGCGGTGCGCCCGACCCGGGCAGCGCACTGCGGCCGGGTCGATCAGCGCGTCGGTGCTGATCCCACCCGGCCGCTAGCCCCATTGATCGCCAGGCCCACCTAGTAGTTCGCCGGGTGCGTGGCAAACACCGCCTGAGTCAACGGGTTTGCCCCGTCGCCCTGCGTTGCCGGGTCTGCTGCCCGCGGGCCGCAGGGTCCGCCGCGCGTCGGACGAAGTCAGCGCTCGCTGTCCAGCATCGCCAATTGCGCCGCGGCATAACGATCTCCGGCGACCCGATCGGCCGGCGCCGCGCCCTCGATGGCGGCCAACTCCGCGGCGGTGAGCCGAATATCCAGTGCGCCCAGGGCTTCGGCCCAGCGCTCGGGCCGGCGCGCGCCGATCACCGGCACGATGTCGGAGCCCTGCGCGAGCACCCAGGCGATGGCCAGCTGGGCCACGCTCACCCCGTGCCGTTCGGCGACGGCGGCGAGTTCGGCGACCAGGCGCAGGTTCGCGTCCAGGTTCTCGCCCTGGAAACGCGGGCTGTGCGCCCGGAAGTCGTCGGCGGCCAGCGGTGCGCCGGTGCGCAGCGAATCGCTCAGCAGCCCGCGTGAGAGGACGCCGTAGGCGGTGATGCCCACGCCGAGTTCCCTTGCGGCGGGCAGGATCTCGGACTCGATCCCGCGCGAGATGAGCGAGTACTCAATCTGCAGGTCGGCGATGGGATGCACGGCGGCGGCGCGCCGCAGCGTCTCCGCGCCCACCTCGGAGAGTCCGATGTGCCGCACGTACCCGGCCTCGATCAGCTCCGCGATGGCCCCGACGGTCTCCTCGATGGGCACATTCGGGTCCAGCCGCGCGGGCCGGTAGATGTCGATGTACTCCACGCCCAGTCGCTGCAGCGTATAGGTGAGGAAGTTGCGGATGGCCTCGGGCCGGGTGTCCACGCCCCCGAATCCGCCGCCCGGCGCGCGCAGCGCGCCGAATTTCACGCTCAGCGCGTAGTCCTCGCGCTTGCGCTCCTCCAGCGCGGTCCGCAACAGCTGCTCGTTGTGCCCCGCGCCGTAGAAGTCGCCGGTGTCGATCAGGTTGGCGCCCGAGTCCAGCGCTGCGTGCACGGTGGCGATGGAGACGGCGTCGTCACTGGCCCCGTACATGCCGGACATACCCATGGCCCCGAGCCCGAGGCGGGAGACGGTGGGCCCGGTGCTGCCGAGCCGGACGGTGTCGATGTGCTTGGTCATGGGAACAACTCTGCGCCCGCACGCCCCGGACCGGCAGAGACGCGCTATCGGGGGATAGCGGGTCCCTGGCTGGGGTGGCGCGGGAGGAGGACAGTGGGGGAGTGAACCGCGACGAACTCGCCGACTTCCTGCGCCGCCGGCGCGAGGCCCTGCAACCGGCCGCCGTCGGGCTGCCGCCGGGGCTGCGGCGGCGCACCCCCGGCCTGCGCCGGGACGAGGTCGCGCTGCTCGCGGGCATGTCCACCGACTACTACACGCGTCTCGAGCAGGCGCGCGGCCCGCGCCCGTCCACCCAGGTGCTGGCCGCCCTCGCGCGCGCCCTGCGGCTGTCCGACGGCGAGCGCGACCACCTCTATCACCTGGCCGGGCAGCAGCCGCCCGCCCGCGGCGGCGACACCCACGTCGGGCCCGGCATCCTGCACGTGCTGACCAAGCTGGACGACACCCCCGCCTGCGTCATCTCCGATCTCGGCGAGGTCCTGGTCCAGAACCGGATGCACACCCTGCTCTCCGGGGATTTCTCGCACCGCCGCGGCCTGGACCGCTGCCTGCCCTGGCTCTGGTTCACCGCGCCCGACGAGCGGGGCCGATTCCCGGCCGAGGACCACGACGCCATGGGCCGCCACCACGTGGCCGGCCTGCGCGAGGCCGCCGCCCGCCGCGCGGGCGACGCCGACGTCACCGAACTGGTGACTCGCCTGCACGCCACCGGCCCCGAGTTCGAAGCGCTGTGGAACGAACACGAGATCCGCGATCCGGGCGGCTATGTCAAACGCATGATCCACCCGGAGGTCGGCCTGCTGGAGCTGGTCTGCGAACCCCTGCTCACCCCGAGCTCCACCCGCCAGCTCCTGGTCTACTACCCGAAACCCGGCACCGACACCCAGCAGAAACTCGACCTGCTCCGCGTGATCGGCACCCAAACCCTCACCACCCGAACCTGATTCGACCCGGGCCGCGCCGATGCCGAAGGCTGCTCCGGCGTGTGCGCCCAATCTGACCTGTGCATCCGGTTGTCGCGTGCAAGCAGCCGGTAGGCCGGTTGCGTGAACGTGGCCGAGCACAGTCGTCGCGCCCGTCGTGGAGCGCAGCGACCCGCGCGGCGGCGGCACTTTCCGACGCCTGGCGAGAGTCGAGTCCGCACGGGAGAACACGTGAAGCTCCGGGGCGTGGCATCCCGCACCCGACCTATGTCGGAATTCGCACGATACCTCGCGACGGTGATCGAGCCTGCTTGCGGCGGAACGCATTCGGCCCCGGAGCGCTGCTCCGGGGCCGAAATTTCTTACGCGAGCCAACTCTCAGTCGTGTCGCACGCCCGTGTGCCGCTTACGCGGCTTCAACCGCCCGCCGGGCAGGGGCGGGGCGGGGATCCGCTCATCGGGGGTGTGCCCCGCGATATCGGGGAATCGCCCGAGATCGTGGTTCTCCCAGTCGTTTCGGGCCGCCTCGATCTCATCGTGACTGCGCCCCACGAAGTTCCACCACATGACCAGATCCTCGGCCAGGGGCTCGCCGCCGATCAGCAGCAGGCGCGCGCCCTCGGTCTCGTGCAGCCGCACCTCGGTGCGGTCGCTGCCCAGGTACAGCAGCGCGCCCGGCTCGGCCCGGCTGTCCTGCACCAGCAGCCCGCCCTCGACCACCAGGACCGCGTACTCGAACTCCGGGTTCAGCGGCAGCCGCACGTCCGTGTCCGGGGCCACGCGCAGGTCCGCGCCGACGATCGGGGTGTAGGCGATGGCGGGGGAGGTGACCGCGCCGAGGGTGCCGATCAGCACCGTGCCCCGCACGCCCGGCAGCTCGAACTCCGGCAGCTCCCGATGCTGTTCGAAATGCGGTGCCACCCAGCGACTCTCGTCGGGCAGCGCGATCCACAGCTGCAGACCCGCCCCGGACTCGTGCCCGGCCACCCGGTACTCCGAGTGCGCGATGCCGCGGCCCGAGGTCATGATGTTCAGCTGCCCGGGCGCGATCTCCACATCCGATCCCACCGAATCGCGGTGCCGGATGCGGCCGTCCAAAGGCCAAGTGACCGTTTGCAATCCGATGTGCGGATGCGGTTCGATGTCGTGTCCCGCCGGATTGGCGGCGGAACCGGAGCCGAAATTGTCCAGGAAGCACCACGCGCCGACGGTGGGCAGATCCCGCTGCGGCAGCGTCCGGAACACGGTGACCCCGCGCACCCCGCCGAGCGGAACCTCGCGCGCGGGAAAGAATTCCGCGCGCGGACCCGGCCGCCCGGACGCCTCGCACAGCGCGGCCTCCGGATTCGGCTCCAGGTCACTCATCGTTTGATGCCCTTGCCGACGACGTGCGCGTCGTACTCCGGATGCTTGTCCAGCCACGCCTTGATGAACGGGCAGCGCGGCACGATGACCCGCCCGCGCGCGATCACGTCCTCGATGGCGTCGTGGGCCAGGACGCTGCCCAGTCCCTTCCCGCCGAACGCGGGGTCGATCTCGGTGTGGATGAAGACGGTGTCGTCATCGCGCTCACGGTATTCGGTGAACCCGGCGAGCGAGCTCCCGTACCACACCTCGTATCGGTGTTGTGATTCATTACGGACGACGGCGGCCGCCACGGCCTGTTCGCTCATTGTTCAGTTCTCCTTCCGCACCCGCACCGGATGTTTGCTCAGAATCGATACGCGATTGAACGCGCCGATGGTCGTCGCGGCCCAGATGAGGACAGACATCTGGTCATCCGACAAATGTTGCCGCGCAGCAGCATACTCATCGTCGAGGACTTCCTCGGCCGGTAACGAAGTCACGGTTTCGGAAATGGCGAGCGCCGCGCGCTCCTGCTCGGTATACAGGTGCGGACTGCGCCGCCACGCGGCCAGCACCGACAATTGCTGCGGGGTGACGCCCGCCTCGAGCGCGGCCCGGGAATGGACGTCGAGGCAGTAGGCGCAGCCATTGAGCTGGGATACCCGCATATTCACCAGCTCCATCACCGCCCGCCCCAATTCGACCGCCGCGGCGGCATTGCGGACCGCCACCGCGACGCTGTTCAACGCGTGAAAGACCTCGGGCGTCTGCTTGTCCAGCCAGACGCGGTCGTGAAGTACAGGGGACTGCATAGTGGGGGAATCGTAAGCCGAGAAGCTGAACCGTGCCCTCCGGTCTGGAAATTGCGCGTGGCGTGGAATATCGGCGGTCGCCGCGCGGTTGCGAACCGAACGGAATGACTCACTCTCAGTTCGGAGCGGACATGGGCCCCTTCTCGACCGGTGACGCGCAGGTCCGCACGCGGGTACGCATACCGCTGACCTTCGCGGACGGCTACGCCACCACCGCCGAGGCGGTGACTTTCCGGGGGCTGGCCGACGATCGCGAACACCTCGCGCTCGTGCTGGGCGAGTCCGCCGAGACGCCGCTGGTGCGCCTGCATTCGGAATGCCTCACCGGCGACGTGTTCGGCTCGGCGCGCTGTGACTGCGGACCGCAGTTGCGCGAGGCCGTGGAGTTGATCAGCACGCGCGGCGGCATCCTGCTGTACCTGCGCCAGGAAGGCCGCGACATCGGGCTGTACAACAAGCTCGACGCGTACGCGCTGCAGGATCAGGGCCTGAACACCTACGAGGCCAACGCCGCGCTGGGCCTGCCCGAGGACGCTCGCGACTACACCGCCGCGGCGCAGATGCTCGCCGCGCTCGGTGCCGGCGAGCTGGATCTGCTCACCAACAACCCGGAGAAGGCGCGCCAGCTGCGCGCCCTCGGGGTGGCGGTCCGCGAGACGGTCCCCACCGGCGTCCACGAGACGCCGGACAACCTGCGCTACCTGCGCGCGAAGATCGAGCACACCGGGCACACGATCAGCCTGGCGGGCTGAACACCGCATCGCGCCGCGAGCCCGCCCCCGCCGGAAACGGCTGGGGGCGGGCTCGATTCGTGGGTGCGGTGCGGTGTGGAGGATCGGTGAGGCGAACCGCAGTTCGGCGTGTTGTCGCGATGGACGGCCCATGCCGCCGCAGCCACAAGGCGGCCCGCCTGCTCGACGCGGTCATACGTGACCGGGCGGTCATGCGCGACCGACCGGCGAAGTGGGGGACCGGGCGGCCACGCGCGACCGTGCCCCGCTCAGCCGGTCAGCGCCCGGCGCACAACGCTATTCGCGTCCGGCGGAGGTGAAGCTCATGTCCGCGTAGCGATCTCCAGCGACCTGCCCGGCGATCGGCTCCAGGGCCGCGAGCTCGCCGGCCGTGAGGACGACCGTCGCCGCGCCCACGTTCTCCGCGACGCGGGTGCGGCTGCGGGTGCCCGGGATCGGCACCACGGGGAGCCCGTGCACCCGCGCGCGCGAGTGCACCCAGGCCAGCGCGACCTGTGCCGGGGTGATCCCCTTCGCCTCGGCGATCGCCCGCAGCGGGGCCAGCAGCTCGAAGTTGCGCTCCGCGTTCTCCCCCGCCAGGCGCGGGAAGATCCGGCGGATATCACCCTGTGCCAGTTCACCGTTGGTGGACACCCCGCCGGTGAGGAAGCCGCGCCCGAGCGGCGAGTACGGCACGAAGGTGACCCCGAGCTCGGCGGCCGCGGGCACCACGGTGTTCTCCACGTCGCGGGAGAACAGCGACCACTCCGACTGCACGGCGGCGATCGGGTGCACGGCGTATCCCTCGCGCAGTTCCGCGCCGGTCACCTCGGACAGGCCGAGCTGACGCACCTTGCCCGCCGCGACCAATTCCGCCAGGACGCCGACGGTGTCGGCCACCGGCACGCCGTCCTGCTTGCGGTGCATGTAGTACAGGTCGATCACGTCGACGCCGAGCCGGCGCAGGCTCGCGTCGACGGCCCGGCGGATGTAGTCGGGGGAGTTGTCGACACCCCGGTAGGCGGGGTCGTCGGCCTTGCGGACGATGCCGAACTTCGTTGCCAGCGTGATCTTCTCGCGATTCGCCGCGACGAAATCGGCGAGGAATTCCTCGTTGTGCCCGCTGCCGTAGATGTCGGCGGTGTCGAACAGCGTCACCCCGAGCTCCAGGGCCCGCTCCAGGGTGGCCCGGGCCTCGGCGGCGTCGGTGGGTCCGTAGAACTCGCTGATCCCCATGGCGCCGTAGCCCTGCGCGCCGACCTGGATCTCGCCGAGGGCGGTGGTGGGCAGAATCTGGGTGTCGGTCATGCCGGTTTCCCTTCGCTAGCGCGCGTTGCCGTCACGGTCCGCCAGTCGGCTCCGGGATTGCCCTCGTAGAGGGCGATCTTGCAGTCGAGGACGGCCACGGTCTGTCGGAGTTCCTCGATCCGGTCGAGCACCTCGGCCCGGGTGCGCCGGAACATGTCCAGGCGTTGCGGGAAGGTGTGATCCCCGGCGCGCACCAGCTCGGCGTAGGACACCATGTCCGCCACCGGCATTCCGGTGCGGCGCAGCTTCCCGATGAGAGCCAGCCAGTCCAGATCGCGCGCGCTGAAGCGGCGCTGCCCGGAATGATCGCGGCCCACGTAATCCATCAGGCCGATGCGCTCGTACCAGCGCAGGGTGTCCCGGGTGAGCCCGCACCGCTCGGAGACCTCTCCGATGGAATACCGCGGTCGCTCGTAGTCGGGGGCTTCCCACGCTGGTGCGTTCACCGGTCTCGCCTTTCTCTCGGAACAACAACGACGCTAGCCACCTGGAGTGCACTCCAAGCAAGCCCGATTCTGCCGAGATTTCCGCGCCGTGGCGACCCGCCGGGGCAGCGGGGGTGCGAGGTTCTCCTGTGCACGGCTGTGGATGGATTCCGCGCCTACTCTGGTGAACATGTCCAAAGAGATTGATCGGGTCCGGGCGCGATCGGCGCTGGCGACCGTCAAGGAACAGCCGGTCATCGCCGCCATCGCGGCGCTACCGGTCGTGGTTGTCCTGGGTGTGGTGTGGGCGCTGCTGGGGTTCTTCCCGGCGCTACTGCTCCTGCTCGTGTTCGGCGGCGTGGTCGTGGTGCGCGGCAAGCTGCTGAAGTAGCCCGGCCCGTGTCCGGCGTGCGCTAGCGCGCGATGTGGAAGCGCACCAGCTCGCCCGTGCCCGGGTCGATCGCTGCCCAATCACGGTCGAATTCCAGGACCGCCAGCGCGGAGGTGGGGAACTTCCGGCTCAGCTCCTCGGCGGCCGCGGAGTCGCGATTGCTCGCCAATTCCCATGCCGTCCACGGCATTCCGGGGGAGTGGCCGACGATCAGCAGCGTCTGCACCGCCGGATCGGTGAGCTGCGCCAGTTCGATGAGCGTGTGCGGGGACGCCTCGTAGATGGACTCCTCGAACGTCACCGGGGCGTCGATGCCGGTGGCCGTCAGGGTTTCGCGCGTGCGCTGCGCGGTCGAACAGCACACCGCGTCGATACGCGGCTGGGTCTCGCGCAGCCAGTCGCCCGCGATCGCCGCCTCGCGCAGCCCGCGCGGAGCGAGCGGCCGCTCATGGTCCGCCACGCCCTCCGGGTAGCCGGATTTGCCGTGACGCATCAGGATGAGGGTCCGTGCCATGGCCACAACGGTAAGCCCACCCGCGCGGAGTCCGGCCGAGACGGGGCCAGGAACACCGGATTCCGCTCCCGGCGAGAGACGGGACTCACACTCGAGGCACACTAGGGGAGGCGTCACACCTAGTGCGTACTGGCGCTCAACCCCCGCATATATTAGAACGTGTTCTACCCGCCCTGCTCGAACCCCGAGCGGAGTAGCACCACGCGACTGTTTCGAGGATCTGCGAGATATGGCCTATGTGATCACGCAGCGTTGTTGCAACGACGCCAGCTGCGTTCCCGAGTGTCCGGTCGATTGCATTCGTCCCACTCCCGAGCAACGGGAGTTCGCGTCGACCGAGCAGCTCTATATCGACCCCGATACCTGTATCGACTGTGGCGCGTGTGTGGACGCCTGCCCGGTCGACGCGATCTTCTCGGAAGATGATCTGCTCTCGTCTCTGGCCCGGTTCCGCGACATCAACGCTTCCTACTTCGTCCGGCATCCGCTGGAGTCGAACTTCGAGCCCCTGGTGCCGCCCACCCGCGCGCCCAAGGATCGCGGCACCCTGCGCGTCGCCATCGTCGGCGCGGGCCCGGCCGCCTGCTACGCGGCCGAGGAACTGCTGCGCCGCGCCGACGTCGAGGTGGAGCTGTTCGACCGGCTTCCCACCCCGTACGGCCTGGTGCGCGCGGGCGTCGCGCCGGACCACCCGGGCACCAAAGCGGTAGCGGGCCTGTTCGAGTCGGCGTTCCGGCGCGACGCGCTGCAGTACCGGCTGAACGTCGAGGTCGGCAAGCACATCAGCCACGACGAGCTGGTGGCCCATCACCACGCGGTGATCTACGCGCACGGCGCGTCCACCGATCGCCGCCTGAACGTGCCCGGCGAGGATCTGCCCGGTTCGCACTCGGCCACCGAGTTCGTGGCCTGGTACAACGGGCATCCGGATTTCGCGGATCGCGAATTCGACCTCTCGGGCGAGCGCGCGATCATCGTCGGCAACGGCAACGTGGCGCTGGACGTGGCGCGCGTGCTCACCGTCGATCCGGATGTGCTGGCCAAGACCGACATCGCCGATCACGCCCTGGACGCGCTGCGCCGCAGCAACATCCAGGAGGTGGTGGTGCTCGGCCGCCGCGGCCCGCTGCAGGCGGCGTACACCTCGCCGGAGTTCCTGGCGCTCGCGCACCTGAAGAACGTCGACATCATCGTCGATCCGGACGAGCTGGCGCTGGATCCGTCCAGCCAGGCCGAGCTGGACGATCCCGAGGTCGAGCCCTCGCTCCAGCTCAAGTACACCCTGGCGCAGGAGTACGCCGCCCTCGCGCCCACCCCGGGCCGCAAGCGGATCGTGTTCCGGTACCTGGTCTCGCCGACCGCCGTCACCGGCGACGGCAAGGTCGAGGGCCTCGAGTACGTGCACAACGAGCTGGTCGAGGAGAACGGCCGCCCGGTGGCCTACGCCTCCGAGCGCACCGGCAGCCTGGACGCCTCGCTGGTGCTGCGCTCGATCGGCTACAAGGGCAAGGCCATCGCCGACATCCCGTTCGACGAGAGCAACGGCGTGGTGCCCAACGAGCACGGCCGGGTCGTCGACGCCGACGGGCAGCCGCTGCAGGGCATCTATGTCTCCGGCTGGATCAAGCGCGGCCCGCGCGGCGTGATCGGCTCCAATCGGGTCGATTCCCAGGAGACCGTGGATCAGCTCATCGCCGACTTCTCGGCGGGCACGCTGGCCGCGCCCCAGGCGGATCGCGCCGCCCTGGACGCGCTGCTGGCCCAGCGCCAGCCCGAGGCCATCGGCCGCGACGGCTGGAAGGCGATCGACGCGGCCGAGCGCACCGCGGGCAAGGCCGCCGGCCGCCCCCGCGTGAAGTTCACCAGCCTCGAGGATCTCCTCAAGGCCGCCAAGGGCTGACGCCCCCGGCACGAACACGACTGTGGCCCACCGGTTTCCCGGTGGGCCACAGTGCTGTCCGCGCTCGCCCCGAAATTTCGCCCGCCCGGCGGCCGCCCCATAGAACGGCCGTGCCCATCGGCCGCGGACTCGAGATGCCCTGCCGAACCACGGGTTTCGGTTGGACCCGAGACGCGGTCGGCAACCGGCCGACGCGGGGATCCGGCCGATCTCGGGCCTCGGCCGCCGCAAGCGACCGATCGATCGAGCCGGCATTTCCGGTCGAACTGGGTCTAGGCAGCCGCGGGTGACCGATCAACCTGCGGTTTCGGACGAGCCCGAGGCGCGGGCGACCCGAGGGATCCGACCTGACCGCGAACCCGGTTGACGGCGCGACGAAGGCCACCGAACCTGGCGCGCCGCAGGGGAGTTCGGGCGTCAGTTCGCGCGCAAGGCGATCACCAGGCCGTCCTTCGCACACATCGACGGCACGGCCGGATCGGGCTGGGCGTTGCAGTTCCAGCCGTCGATCGTCGCCACGTCGGTGTCGCTGATGTTCTGGGCGTACTCGCTCGCCACGTCGATGGCCTCGGTGCAGCCGACCCGGCCCGCCTCGGTGCCCACCGCGATGACGTGCCGGGTGCCGCCGCCCGCGTCGGTGACCGGGCCGCAGTTCACGTCGTCGATGATCGGGCTGGGCACGGGGGAAGTCGTCACCGGCGCCGTGGTGGGGACGGGTTCGGTCGTGGTCGCCGGTGGGCTGGTCGTCACGGGTGGATGGGTCGGGCTCGGCGGCGGCAGCGGGGCCGCGGACGGGCCGACCAGTTTCGTCGCGCTCGCGGGGGCGGTCGTCGTGGTGGTGGTGATCGTGGTGCTCGCGCCGGTGGTCCGGCTGTCCGCGGAATCGCTGTCCGAGCCGCAGGCCGTGAGCGTGACGACGAGCGCGGGGGCGGCCGCGAGCAGAGCGAGGTGAGCGAGGCGCATGGGCGATCTCCTGTTCCCGATCACCGGATGCGATCGGCTCGCCGCAGAGTGTGTCAGGCAAACTCTTGGCTACCGAGCCTTTCGGCGGGCATGTCCCGGAGATGTCGCGCCGCTCAGCTCGGCAGCGGCCCGATCCGCACCGTCGTGGTGGTGACCCCGCCGACCACGAACCACAGTCGCAGCACCGGATGCCCGGTGCGGTCACCCGCTTCGTAGCGCGACCGCACGCTGATGTGCTGGCGCGCGAGCACCGGCGCGATGTACTCGATCACCGCGCGGTGCGGCCCGGCCACCAGCTTCGGGTAATCCACCAGGTACTGCTCGATGGCCTGCCAGTACGCGGCGTTGTTCACGTGGTTGTACTGGTCGATATCGGTGGCGCGCACCGGGAACGGCATATCGGTGTCGGACTCGGGCGGGGTGTGGTCGACCAGCCACGGCCGCCAGCGCAGCCGGTGTTCCTGGGTGGTGCGGGCCAGCTCGGCCAGGCCCTCGTCGCTGATGCGGGTGGGCATGTTGGTGAATTCGTTGATATTGATCCAGAAGCCCTCGGTCTCGATGAGACCGCCGTTCTCACTGGTGATCCGCACCCGCATGTTGGTCCAGCGCGTCGACATCGCCGAGCACCAGCGGCGCAGCTCGATCCGGTCCGGCCAGTGGATCGGACGCACCACGTCCACGACCGTCCGGCGCACGATCCAGGCCGGATCGGTGCGATGGAAGAACCCGGAATGCATTTCCTCCCAGGCGATGTCCTGCAGATAGCGGGCCACGGCGTCGAACCGCAAGCGCTGATAGGGATCCACGTCGCCGGCCCGGACGGGCCACGCCGAGGCGAAGCCCATGCCCTCCTGGGGAAGCGGGGCGAGCGGCTGATCGTGTGACACTGGTGCTCCTCGCGCTGCATCGCCGCGGATCCTGTGAACCCGGGCGTGCCGCGTTTCGTGCGGTGCTTGCTGAGACATGACTTTACGCAGGGCACGGCCGGTGCGCGCGCGGCCCCGTAGCCTTTGCCGTTGCGGCCCCGTAGCCTTTGCTGTTGTAGATCCACGGCAGGGGAGGCGACGCCGGTGCCCGCAGGCGCTAGGGCTGGTTCGCGGTTCGGACAGTACGAGTTGCGACGGCTGCTCGGTGTGGGCGGAATGGGCGAGGTCTACGAGGCCTACGACACCGTCCGCGACCGCGTGGTGGCCCTGAAACTGCTCGCCGTCGAACTCGCCGGCTCACCCACCTATGTGGAGCGCTTCCGCCGCGAATCCCGCACCGCCGCACGCCTGCAGGAGCCGCACGTCATCCCCGTGCACGACTGGGGCGAGGTCGACGGCGTGCTCTACATCGACATGCGCCTGGTGCGCGGGCGCGATCTCAAGGCGCACCTGCACGAGCGGGGACCGCTCACCCCGGCGCAGGCCGTGGCCGTGGTGGAGCAGATCGCCGCCGCCCTGGACGCCGCGCACGAGAGCGGACTGGTGCATCGCGACATCAAGCCCGCCAACATCCTGCTGACCGGCGATTTCTTCGCCTACCTCGTCGATTTCGGCATCGCGCACACCGACTCGGACGCACAGCTCACCGTCACCGGCAGCGCCATCGGCTCCTTCGCCTACATGGCCCCCGAACGCTTCGAGCACGACGCCGCGGTCACGACCTCCGCCGACATCTACGCGCTGGCCTGCGTCTTGTACGAAAGCCTCACCGGCCGAATCCCGTTCACCACCGACAGCAACCTGGCCACCATCCGTGCCCACATGCTGACCCCGCCCCCGCGCCCCAGCCACCGCCCCGGCGTCCCGGCCTCCTTCGATCGTGTCATCGCGACCGGTATGGCCAAGGACGTGCCCGACCGCTACATCTCGGCCGGTCAACTGGCCCGCGCCGCCCGCGCGGCCCTGCTCGGCGCCGATCCGGGCGACGCCACCCGCGCCACCCCGCCCGGCCCGCCCCCGGCCCCGCCGCGCGCGCACCCCACGCGCGTGCAGGACCCGTCCGGGCCGTTCGCAACTCCAACGGGCGTTCGTCCGGCAGGCGCCGGTACGGCAGGCGCCGGTACGGCAAGCGCCGGTACGGCAAGCGCCGGTACGGCCGGTGCGGGTGCGGCAGGCGCCGCCCCCGCAGGTGTGGGTCCGGCAGGTTCCAGGCCGGCAGGTGTGGGGTCGGCAGGTTCCGGTCCGACAGGTGGGGGTCCGGCAGGTTCCGGTCCGACAGGTGGGGGTCCGGCAGGTTCCGGTCCCGTCGCCGGTGGTCCCGAGGGCTTCCGCCCGGGCGGGGTGGACCACACGCCGCGACCCGGCGCCGGTCGAGCTCCGGGCGCAAGGGACTCTCCCGAGCGGCCCGGCGCCGGCCCCGTTCGGGGGTCGGATGCCCTCGGCAGGCAACCCGCTGCGGCGGAACAGGTTCCGGGACCGGCCGGGTACGGGCCACCACCGGGCGGCGTCGGCCGAATCACGCGCCAGGGCGGCGCGGCCGGTTCGGAGTTCGGCGGTCAGCCCGCGCGGTCCGGCGAATACCGCACGCCGCCGGGAGATTACGCGCGCTCGGACACACGATCCGCTCCCGCGCCGGGCGGCGCTCCCGCCCGGGCGCCGGGGGAGTACGACGTCACCCTGCACCGGGCGTCGGGGTACTCCGCGCCGATTCCGCTCGCGCGGCCCGAACACCCCTCCGCGCCATTGCCGTTGCCGCCGCGGGAGCGCGGGTCGATGCCGCTGATCGTCGGCATGCTGGCCGCGGTCGTGGTGCTGCTGCTGGCGGCGGTGGGCTGGTTGCTGCTGTCCGGCGGCGGGGACGGGCCCGGCGGGTCCGGCGGCACCTCGGAGATCGCGCAGCCCGGGCAGAGCACCGGGCCGGGGCGGCCCACGGCGGTGGTCCCCACCACCCTGGCCCCGTTCACCGGGTCCGTGTCCGGCTCGGACGCACAGGGTTTCGTCGGCACCGCGGGCGCGCGCTGCAACGCCGACAACCCCGCCATGGCGGTCGGACGCACCGCGTCCTCCCGAATCGTGGTGTGCCGCACCGGCGCCGGTCGGTTCTACTACAAGGGCGTGCGGATCAGCGACGGTGCGGGCATCGCCCTGGACGATCCGGTCCCGGACGGCTCCGGCGGCTACACCGTCGTCAACCCGGTCGACGACACCCGCTACCGGATCACCCCCTCGGCCCTGACGATCTCCCGCGACGGCGCCACCCTCGCCGACGAGGCGATGATCGAATACTCCTATCGCGGCTGAACCCCCGCGCCTCGTGAAATAGGTCCGCTGCCCGCCCCGCCCCGGTAGCGGACGCCGGCGCAATGACCCGGGTCGGCCGATTCCGCTTGCCCGTTTGCGCGCTCGGCCGTTTGCCCGCTCGCCCGTTTGCCCGCTCGCCCGCTTGCGCGCTCGGCCGCTTGCCCGTTCGCCCGCCCGCCTTCGTCGGCTCCCGGCGGCCGTGTGACTGCCCGTCCGCACCTGCCATCGGCTCGTAGCGACCGCGCATCCATCGGCCCGCGCGGGCGCGGCCGCCTCCGCTTGCCCGCTTACTCGCTCGGCCGCCTCCGCTTGCCCGCTTACTCGCTCGGCCGCTTGCTCGCTTGGCTGTTCGCTCGTTCGCCCGCTTGCCAATTCGCCCGCCCGTCTTCGTCGGCTCCCGGCGGCCGTGTGACTGCCCGTCCGCACCTGCCATCGGCTCGTAGCGACCGCGCCTCCGCCGGCCCGCGCGGGCGCGGCCGCCTCCACCGAACCCCTCTTCCGCGCGGCCGAACGCGTGAACGTGCCCGGCCGCTGTTGTGTGAACCCCGGTATCGGTTAGGTTCGGGTGAGTACCCGCAAGTGGGATTGATCGGAGTTGATCGGTATGCGCGCAGCCGTGGTGAGCAAGCTCGAAGGCCCGGAGTCCATCGAGGTTCTCGATGTGCCGGAGCCCGCGGCCTATCCCGGAGGGGTCGTCATCGACGTCCACGCGGCGGGGATCGCGTTCCCGGATGTGCTCATGACCCGCGGCCTGTACCAGATGAAGCCGGCGCTGCCCTACGTCGTGGGCTGCGAGGTCGCGGGCATCGTGCGCGAGGCCCCCGAGGGCGCGCACGTCAAGGCGGGCGACCGCGTGGTGGCGCTGACCCTGCTCGGCAACGCGGCCGCCGAGGTCGCCGTCGCACCGGTCGACATGGTGTTCGAGCTGCCGGACAACGTCTCCCTGGAGGCCGGCGCGGGCGTGCTGTTCAACGACCTGACCGTGCACTTCTGCCTGACCAAGCGGGGCAGGCTGGCCCCGGGCGAGACCGTGCTGGTGCACGGCGCGGCGGGCGGCATCGGCACCTCGACGCTGCGCATGGCGCAGGCGCTGGGCGCGGACCGGGTGATCGCGGTGGTGAGCACCGAGGAGAAGGCCGAGGTGGCCCGCGCCAACGGCGCGACCGACGTGGTGCTGACCGACGGCTGGCTGGCGGCGGTCAAGGAACTCACCGGCGGCCGTGGCGTGGACATCGTGCTCGATCCGGTCGGCGGCGACCGCTTCACCGACAGCATCCGCTCGCTGGCCTCGGGCGGCCGCGTCCTGGTGGTCGGCTTCACCGCCGGTGACATCCCCACCGTCAAGGTCAACCGGCTGCTGCTCAAGAACGTCGAGGTCGTGGGCGCGGCCTGGGGCGAATGGGTGATGACCCATCCGGGCTACCTGCGCGAGCAGTGGGCCGAGGTCGCCCCGCTGCTTGCCAACGGCAAGGTCGCGCCGCCGGAGCCCGCGCTCTACACCCTCGCGCACACGGCCGAGGCCGTCTCGGCCCTGGACAAGCGCACCGCCACCGGCAAGGTCGTCATCACCCTGCGCTGACGGTGCGGTGGGCACGACACTCGCGCCGCGGTCCCGTAACGTGCCGCAATTGTGAAGCTGTCCACCCGGGTTCTGAATCGCACACTGCTGGCGCGCCAGCACCTGCTCGAGCGGGCCCCGCTCACCGCGCCGCAGCTGTGCGATCACCTCGTCGGCCTGCAGGCCCAGGACACCCTGCCGCCGTTCCTCGCACTGTGGAGTCGCACAGCCGATTTCGACCCGGCCACGGTCACCGCCGGGCTCGAGGATCGCTCCCTGGTCCGAATCACCCTGATGCGCGGCACCATTCACCTGGTCACCCCGCCGGACGCGCTGCGCATCGCCCCGCACATCCAGCCCGAGCTCGAAAAGATCCCGTTCCGTAAGGGATTCAACTTCGGCGCGATGGTCGGGCTGGACCCCGCCGAGGTGCGCGCGCACGGCGAGGCGCTGCTCGGCGACGAGCCCATGTCCGCCGCCGACATGCGCGCGCACGCCGCCGCCCTCTACCCCGACCGGAACGCGGGCGCGGTCCTGCAGACCTGGCTGTACCAGCTGCCGGTCCTGCAGACGCCGCCGCGCGGGCGCTGGAAGGACAGCAGCCGCCCCGTCTGGTCCCGCGTCGAACCCTGGCTCGGCGCACCGCCGGACCCCGACTACCCGCTCGAGGAACTCCTGCTGCGCTACCTGCGCGCCTTCGGTCCCGCCACCACGATGGACATGCAGACCTGGTCCAAGCTCACCGGCATCAAACCCGCCGTGGACCGCCTGGGCGACCGCGTGCGCACCTACACCGACGACCGCGGCCGCACCCTCTACGACGCCGCCGACGCGGAACTGACCGACCCGGACCACCCCGCCCCGGTCCGCCTGCTCGGCTGGTACGACAACCTCCTGCTCTCCCACCAGGACCGCACCCGCGTCATCCCCGACGGCGCGCCCCCACCCCTGCGCGAGGCCGCCAACCAGGTCTCCCCGGTCCTGATAGACGGCTTCCTCCAGGGCATCTACAAGATCTTCACCACCGCCACCACCGCCCGCCTCCGCATCATCCCACGCTCGACATGGACCGCCGCGCAACGCACCGAGGTGGAATCCGAGGCCGCGTCCCTGCTCGCCTTCACCGACCCCGACCGAACCCCCAGCATCGAGATCCTCACGCCCGGTGCGGCTCTCAAACCCTGACCGGCGCCGCGTCCCTCGAATCCCGCCCGCCGCCACAGTTCTCGGGCCCCGGCCGCCGCGACGCCCGTGAACTGTGGCCGGGGCCGGGGCTTTGCGACCCGTGCTGCCGCGACGCCGGCCCGGTGTCCGGCGGACGTTCCCTCCGAAGCCCGTCCGTCGCTACAGTTCTCGAGACTCGGCCGCCGCGGCCGGTTGTGAGATCCGACAGCCGCCCCATCTCGAGCTCCGGCCTGCATGGTCGAGTCTCGAACTCTCGGGCCGCACGGTTTGTGCACAACTCTCCCCAGCTGTGGATGCCTGTGCACAACGGCGCGCACCGATCCGTCCGCCGGCACCCGGCGGTAACCCCCGGGAAACACGGCCTCGCTACGCTCGCGGGCACGGCGTTCATGGCTGCAACGGACGTCGCGCACCGTCGGCACCCGGCGGGCTAACCAGCCGCATTTCCTGGAGGAATGCCGCATGGGCAGCCGTATTTCCATGTCCGCCGTCATCGGGGACGTCACCGTGTACGCCGCGACCCCCGCCGGACCGCAATGGTTGCCGGGGCAGGACGTCGTCGTGCGCGACGGCCGGATCGTGGCCATCGGCCCGAACACGGGCCGGAACTCCGTCGCCACCGCGAACCACGGCTTCGCCGGCGCGGCGGCGACTCTGCCCCGAATCGACGGGGGCGGTGGGTATCTCGTCCCCGGGTTCGTCAACACGCACACGCACCTGCAGCAGTCGATCCTGCGCGGGGCGGGGGAGGGTCTGCCGCTGCTCGAATGGCTGCACTGCGTGGGTGAGTTCACCGTCGCCGCCACGCCGGAGCAGACCTATCTCGCGGCGCTCGCGGGCGGGCTGGAGCTGCTGCGCAGCGGAGTCACCACGGTCGTCGAGCACATGTGGCCGAGCGGCTCCGAGGCCGTGCACGACGCTGCCCTGCGCGCCCTGGACGAGCTCGGCATCCGGGTGGTGTTCGGGCGCGGCGTCGCCGACCGCGCCGACCCCACCCGCAAGTGGGGGATGGATCCGCGCCTGCTGCAACCGCTTCCGGAGGTGCTCGCGCACATCGACGAACTGGATCGGCGCTGGGCGGGCACCCGCATCGGCATCGCGCACGCCGTGCCGAACCCGCGCTGCCTCACCCCGGACGGCATGGCGGCCGTGCGCGAGCACGCCGACCGCACCGGCAAGACCATCTCCATCCACCTGCTCGAGACCGACACCGACGAGGACATGTGCCGCCTGCACGCGGGCCGCTCGGCCGTCGACTACCTCGACGACGGCGGCCTGCTCGGACCGCGCACGCTGGCCGTGCACTGCTGCCGCCTGGACGCGCACGGCCGCGCGGTCTTCGCCGAACGCGGCGTCGCGGTCTCCTACAACCCGCTGAGCAATATGCGCCTGGGCAGCGGCGTCGCCCCGGTTCCGGACATGCTGGCCGCCGGCATCGGCGTCGGGCTGGGCGTGGACGGCGCGGCCAGCAACGACACCCAGGACATGCTGCTGGCCCTGCGCATGGGCGCCTACCTGCAGCGGGTGACGCACCGGCGCGCCGATCTGCTGGGCTTCCACGACATGATGCACATGGCCACCCGCGGTGCGGCCCGCGCGCTCGGCGATCCGGCCACGCATTCCGGGGTGGCGGTGGGCGATCCCGCCGATCTCACCCTCGTGCGCTTCGACCGCGACTTCGCCTGCCTGCCGGTCCGCGACCCGGGCGCCGCGCTGCTCACCACCGCGTCCCCGCGCGTGGTGGACACGGTCTGGGTGGCGGGGGAGGCCGTGATCCGCGACGGCCGCAGCACCCGCGTCGACGAACGCGAACTGACTAGGCAGCTGAATAACATGCAGTACTAGTTAATAAACTGGAAACAGCGACACGATTGCATGTAATCCACATCGACAACACTGATCTCACGCACACGATGCACGCAGTACGAGTGAGAGAAGGTGGGTGCGATGGTCCTACGGGACATGGTGCGCGATCCGGCCGGAGCTCCGGCCCGGCCGCGACCGGATACGGAGATTTCCTTCGCCGGAATCGGAAAGCGCTACCCCGGTGCGGGTTCCGGTGAGGTGGTCGCACTCACCGATATCGACCTCGAGGTCGGGCGCGGCGAATTCGTCGCCGTCGTAGGCCCTTCCGGCTGCGGCAAGTCCACGCTGCTGCGCCTGGCCGCCGGTCTGGAGCAGCCCAGCGCGGGAACCGTTGCCGTGCACTCGGATTCGGTCGGCTTCATCTTCCAGGAAGCCACCCTGCTGCCGTGGCGCAAGGTGCTGCGCAACGTCGAGCTCAGCGCCGAGCTGAGCGGAATCGACCGCGCCACCCGGCGCGAGCGCGCCACCCGCGCCCTGCACGCGGTCGGCCTGGCCGATTTCGCGGGCACACTGCCCGGCCGGCTCTCCGGCGGTATGCGGATGCGGGTCTCGCTGGCCCGCGCGCTCGCCCTCGAGCCCCGGGTGATGCTGCTCGACGAACCCTTCGGCGCCCTGGACGAGATCACCCGCCTGCACATGCAGGAGGAACTGCTGCGCCTGTACCGCGACAACGCCTTCAGCGCCCTGTTCATCACGCATTCGGTGTCCGAGGCGGTGTTCCTGGCGAACCGCGTGGTGGTCATGTCCGCCCGGCCCGGTCGCGTCCACGAGGTCATCGACATCGAGCTGCCGTATCCGCGCGAGCGCGATCTGCGGTTCGAGCCCGCCTACACCGACCTGGTGTCACACGTGTCCCGTTCCCTGAAAGAAGCCTGCTGATGGTCGGTCTCGCCGTTTCCGCCGCCCCGGCGCGCACCCGGACCGTGCGCCGCGTCCCCGTCCCGCGAATTCTGGGCCGCCTGCTGGCGCCCCTGGTCTCGGCCGGTCTCGCCCTGTCCGCCTGGTATCTGGTCTCGCTGGTGCTGCTGGCGCCGGACCGCCGCTTCCTGCTGCCGCCCCCGCACGCCGTCTTCGCCGAATCCCTCAGCGACCCGGCGAAACTGGAGGTCATGCTGCGCGCGCTGGCGGTCACCGCCCGGGTCGCGGTGACCGGGCTGCTGTTCGCCGCGCTGATCGGCGTCGCGATCGGGGTGCTGATGAGTCAGGCCAAGGTCGTCGAACGCGTCGTGTACCCGTACGCGGTTGTACTGCAAGCCGTTCCGGTGCTGGCGGTGGTGCCGCTCATCGGCCTGTGGTTCGGCTACGGCCTCACCGCCCGCACCATGGTCTGCGTCCTGATCGCCGTGCACCCGATCATCGCCATGACCCTGTTCGGCATCCAATCGGTCGATCGCAACCTGCGCGAGTTGTTCGCCCTGGGCCGCGCGAATCGACTGCGGCGCTTGATCTCCCTGGAACTGCCCGCCGCCCTGCCCTCCATCATGGCGAGCCTGCGCACCGCCGCGGGCCTCGCGGTGACCGGCGCGGTCATCGGCGACATGTTCTTCGCCAAGGGCCAACCCGGCATCGGCACGCTGCTCGACAACTACCGCTCCCGCCTGCAATCGGAGGACCTGCTCGCGGCCCTGCTGCTGGCCGCCCTCTTCGGCGTCGCGGTATTCGCGATCTTCACCGCCGCCCAGCGCCTCACCGTCGGCCGCTGGCACGCCTCGGGGCGCTGAACGAACCCGGCGCACAACCGCTTTCCGCACCACCCTGTCGAAACCCCCTGGAGAACCCATGCACAACCGTCTACAACGCCTGGGGACGACCGCGCTCGCGGCACTGGTCGTCGCCACCGGCGCCGCCTGTTCGAGCACCGAATCCGACGTCGCGGCGGTGCAACTCCCGCCCGCGCCCGCCGAACAGCAGCTGGCCGGGCTCTGCCCCGCCACCGTGGCGGTCCAGCTGCAATGGGAACCCGAGACCGATTCCGGCCCGCTCTTCGGCCTGCTCGGTCCCGGCTATCGCGTCGACTCCGACGCCAACAAGGTCACCGGCCCGCTCGTGGTGGACGGCAAGGACACCGGCGTCGACCTCGAACTGCGCGCCGGCGGCCCGGCCATCGGTTTCCAGACCGTCCCCTCGCAGATGTACGTCGACTCCTCGATCACCCTGGGCCTGACCCACTCCGAACACGCCATCGCCGCGGCCGCCGCGCAGCCCATCGTCGCGGTCACCACCCTGCTGCGCTACAGCCCGCAGATGCTCATGTGGGATCCGGCCACCCGGTCCGGCTGGCGCGGCATCGCCGACATCGGCAAATCCGGTGCGCCCGTGGTGGTCTCGCAGGGCCAGCTTTACCCCGAATGGCTGGTCGCACGCGGCCTGCTGCAGGCGAATCAGATCGACACCTCCTACGACAACGGCCCCTCGCGCTTCGTCTCGGATCCCTCCTTCGCCCAGCAGGGCTTCGCCAACTCCGAGCCCTACGTCTACGAACACGAGGTGCGCGCCTGGAACAAGCCCGTCGCCTACCAACTGCTGCGCGATGTCGGCTACGAGGGCTACGCCCGCACCGTGAACGTGCGCGCCGACAAACTGAACGAACTGCGGCCCTGCCTGCAGCGCCTCGTGCCCATGATCCAGCGCGCCACCGCGCAGTTCCGCGCCGATCCGGGGCCGGTGAACGACGTCGTCGTCGACGTCGTCGCCAAGAGCGCCAACTTCGCGCCCTACAGCGCGGAACTGGCCGCCTTCGGCTCCCGCGTGCTCATCGACAACGGCCTGATCGGCAACGACACCGACGGCGTCACCGGCAGTTTCGACGAAGCCCGCGTACAGCGCGTCATCGACGAGTTCGCGCCCATCCTGCGCCGCGGCGGCGCGAAGGTGCCGGACGGGCTCACCGCCCGCGACCTCGTCACCAAAGAATTCCTCGACCCGGCCATCTCCGCAGACTGAACACCCGATCGGACAGGACAGCCATGACCAGCCAGGAAACCACCGAGGTCGCCCGCGAAATGCGGATGGGCGGACTCGGCGCCGAAACCACCCGCGACATCCGCGTCATCGACCTCACCGACTTCGAGGATCGCCGCGCCGAGATCACCGATCAGCTCTGGACCGCCGCCACCGAGATCGGCTTCTTCCAGCTCTCCGGGCACGGCATCCCGCAATCGCAGATCGACGCCGTATTCGGGCACACCGCAAGGTTTTTCGCCCTCCCGGAACCGGTGAAAGCCCAGTACCCCCTCGTGAAGGCGGACAACGCGGGCTGGGAGAGCCTGAGCCAGGTGCGGCCCTCCATCGGCGTCCCCGACCAGAAGGAGTCCTACCAGGTCACCCGGCCGCATATGGACGGCCGCTGGCCCACCGCCGCCGAGCTGACCGGATTCACCGGCGCCGTACTGGATTTCGAGCACGCGTGCTGGACCGTGGCCATGCGGGTGCTGTCCTGCTTCGCCGAGCGCCTCGGCTTCGATCGCGACTACTTCACCCGCGCCCACGACCCCGCCTCCGCGCACTACCAGTCCACCCTGCGCCTGCTGCACTACTTCGCCGTGCCACCCGAACTGCGGCATGTCCCCGGCCGCTGGCGCGCCGGCGCGCACACCGACTTCGACTGCCTCACACTGCTTTTCCAGCGCGACGGCCAGGGCGGACTCCAGGTGTGCCCCGGCAAGGAGATGGACGAACAGCAGTGGACCTCGATCACCCCGTCGTCCGCGCTGATCACTTGCAACATCGGCGACATGCTCACCCGCTGGAGCGATGACCTGCTGCCGTCGAACTTCCATCGCGTGCGCGGCCCCGGCCCCGACGAGTACCAGGGCGAGCGCTACAGCATCGCCTATTTCGCCCAGGCCGACCGCGACGCGGTCATCCAGGGCCCGCGCGCCGCCTATCCGCCCGTGACCGCCGCCGACTTCCTGGCCGAGCGCGTGCGGGCCAACTACCGCCCGCGCGGGTAATTTCGAACCGATCAGAGAGGACCACCATGAGCGAACCGGACAGCGCGCTGCTCGGCCCGTCCGTGCATCGGCAACTCCGCGGGCTCGTGCTGTCCGGCGAACTCGCACCCGGCGCGCCGCTGAGCGTGCTCGCGCTGTCCGCGCGCCTGGGCGTGAGTCGCAGCCCGGTGCGCGAAGCGGTGCAGCAGCTCATCTACGAGGGCCTGGCGGTCAACGTCCCGCACGCGGGAGCCCGCGTCGCGAGCATGGACGACACCCAGATCCGCGACGTGCTCGCCGTGCGCACCGTGCTGGACGGCCTGGCCGCCGCCACGGCCGCCACCCGCCTGACCGAAGCCGACCTGAGCAAACTCACCACCCTGCTCGTCACTCAGGAAGATCACTTGCGCGAGCCCGCGGACCCCGCCCGCGACTCCGAACTGGACCTCGAATTCCACACGTTCATTCGCGAGCGCTCCGGAAACCGCACGCTCGCCGAGGAACTCGCGCGCCTGGACGCCCAGGCCCACCTCTACCGCGGCGACCTGTGGCGGCACCCCCGCAACCGCAGCATCGCCCTGCGCGAGCACCGCCGCATCCTGGACGCCCTCGAATCCGGCCACGCGCCCGACGCCCGGGCGGCCGCGGAAGCCCACGTCTGCGGGCTCATCACCCGCCTCGGCCGCGACTGACGACATCGCGTCGTCGTGTGCCCGCCGGTGTCAAGGCGGGTGCGGACCCGAGTCCGGTCTTCGAGGCGCGGGCAGGTGCGTGTCCACGGCGACCGCGCTCGGCGGCGAACGAGACCTGTCGCGCGAACGCTCCCGGGAGTGCGGCCGCGGCCCGAGCGCCGTTCAGTGCGCGTTGCGGTACGCCGGAGCCTTGCTCGACGTGGACGGGGTCAGCGTGCGCAGCAGCGGCAGCGTGCGCTGGGCCACCACCGTCGACAGCACGATCACGCTGTGCGAACGCACCACCGTCGCACTGCGGTCGATACTCAGCAGCACATGCTGCAACCCCGCGTGCGAATCCGCGCCGATGCGGCACAGCACGTCCCCGGAACCGGTGGTGGCGTAGGCCTCCAGGACACCCGGAATCGCTTCGAGATCCGCGGCCACCGCGTCCAGCTGCCCCTGCGCGATCTCCAGCGTCACGAACGCCTGCACGTCGAATCCCGCCGCGGTGACGTCCACGTGCGGGTCGTAGGAGGAGATCACGCCCGCCTCCTCCATCCGCGCGATGCGCGACTGCACCGTCGCGCGCGCGACCCGGGTCCGCCGCGACAGCTCCAGGATTCCGGCCTTCTGGTACTCGTGCATGGCGGCCAGGATGGCCAGATCGAGTTCATCCAACTTGGCGGGCGTGCGAGCCATGGCGGGACCTCCGCTCGGGAGTGATGCTGCTATTCAAATTGTCCAGCACCGAGCGGGCGTTGGTGGCCCAATTCGCCAGGGTGTCTACTCGAAATCGCCGATATTGCTCAGCTGCCGTCCGCGTCGTTCTCTTACAGAATGACCATCGAGGTTGCTCCCGCGTGGCCGGCCGATCGACCCGACCGATCCGAGCGGGAGGAGCAGGAGCTCCGCAGGCTCGTCGGACTCGTCGATCACGACCCCTCCGCCGACCCCTTCCCCGTGCTCGGCTGGGACGCGCTGGTCTGGGCCGTCGGCAACGCCACCCAGACGGCCCACTTCCTGGAATCGGCGTTCGGCATGCGCCTCGAGGCGTACTCCGGGCCCGAGACCGGCAACCGCGACCACAAGGCGTTCGTATTGCGCAGCGGCGGCGCCCGATTCGTCGTTCAGGGCGCCGTGGACCCCGCCAGTTCCCTTGTTGCACACCATGATCTGCACGGCGACGGCATCACCGACATCGCCCTCGAGGTGCCCGACGTCGACCGCTGCATCGCCTGGGCCCGTGCCCACGGCGCCACCGTCCTGATCGAACCGCACGACGACACCGACGAATTCGGCACCGTCCGTTCGGCCGCCATCGCCACCTACGGCGACACCCGGCACAGCCTCGTCGACCGCTCCGCGTACGACGGCCCCTACCTGCCCGGCTTCGTCCCGCGCCGCTCGGCCTACGAACCCCGGCCCGGCGCGCCCCGGCGGGTGTTCCAGGCCATCGACCACGTCGTGGGCAACGTGGAACTGGGCCGCATGGACCACTGGGTCGAGTTCTACCGCCGCGTCATGGGATTCGAGAACATGGCCGAGTTCGTCGGCGACGACATCGCCACCGACTACTCCGCCCTGATGAGCAAGGTCGTGGCCAGCGGCAACCATCGGGTCAAATTCCCGCTCAACGAGCCCGCGCCGAGCCGCAAGCGCTCCCAGATCGACGAATACCTCGAGTTCTATCGCGGCCCCGGCGTCCAGCACATCGCCCTGGCCACCGGCGACATCCTCACCGCCGTGGACACCCTGCGCCGCGAGGGCATCGAATTCCTGGACACCCCCGACACCTATTACGACGACCCCGAACTGCGCGCCCGCATCGGCCACGTGCGCGTCCCCGTCGCCGAACTGCGCGCCCGCGGCATCCTGGTCGACCGCGACGAGGACGGGTATCTCCTGCAGATCTTCTGCAAACCCGTCACCGACCGCCCCACCGTCTTCTTCGAACTCATCGAACGCCACGGCTCGCTCGGCTTCGGCAAGGGCAACTTCAAAGCCCTGTTCCAGGCGATCGAACGCGAACAGGAGTCCCGCGGAAACCTCTGAGCCGGATCGGTTTCGCGCCGCATCGGCCGAAGCGCCGGACGCGTGTCATCGGGAATTCGAACGCGCGGCGATTGCTGTGACGGGCTCGACTCCGGCCTGCACAGTAGAGTTCTGGGCATGCGTATGACGTCGGCGATCGTCACGGGGTTGAGCCTCGCGCTGCTGCTGTCGGCGTGTGGGGGAAGCGATGACGACGCTCCGACCGGGCCCCTGCGACCACCCCCGAAGGTGGCGACGCTGGGCCCGTTCGTCGGCGAATGCGGTCACCTCACCGACGACGAGGTGCGCGACATCGGGGGACTGGGCGCCATCTTCCGGGTCTTCAAGAATTCGACCGGCTGCAACTGGCAGGGCGGCGGGGTCGGCGCGGCGAGCGTGACCTTCGCGTCCTACCGCGGCAGTCCCATCGATCGGGAGAAGGCCTGGGTGGCGAGCGTGGGACGCGAGCCCGAGGCCATCGAGGTCGGGGGCAAGAAGGGCTTCCAGGCCCTGGATCCGCGCGGGCAGGTGTGCGACCTGGCCATCCAGCTCGACGACGATTTCTTCGAGTGGTCCATGTCCTTCGGTGTCTTCGGCGGCGCGAACCAGGGCAATCCGTGTGACCGCACGCGGCGCATGGCCGAACTGACAGTGCAGCGACTCGGATGAGGGCGACCATGCGGACCTCCGCGACCCGACGGCGCGCCCGCGGCGCGGCCCTGCTCGCCATCGTGGCCGTCACGGCCGCGGTCGGTGGTTGCGGCAAGACGATCCCCGGCACGGCGCTGCCCGCCGGCGGCACCGAATCCGACGGCGGCGGCCGCCTCAACACCAATTTCGACAAGCTGTTGCGCGAATGCGAGGTCGTCTCGCTCGACGACATCGGCAAGGTCGTCGGCGAGGGCACCTACCCGAGCCCCTCGTTCAACGGCGCGGTCTGCATGTGGGATCTGGAGGGCGGCGCGTCCGGCAGCGGCATGGTGACGCTCAGCTGGTACGAACTCGGTTCGCTCAAGAACGAGAAGGCGAACAACGATCGCCTCGGATATGTGACGAACGACATCTCGGTGCAGGGCAGGCGATCACTGGAGACCCGCCGTCCCGGTGACGCCGATTCCTGCGGGGTGAGCGCACCGGCCGCGGACACCGGAATCGTCGGGTGGTGGGTGAACTTCCGGGCGGGCTCGAGCCATCCGGATCCGTGCGAAGCGGCCCGCAAGCTGGTCGAGTTGACCCTGAACCTGGCGCGCTAGGTCCTCTACCAGCCCCGGTGCGGGGACCCCTTTTTGCCCCCTGTAAACGGTGCGGGTATCGTGGACCGCTGTGCCCGGAAGCATTCGGGCAGGTTTGTGCGCAGTACGTAGGCCAGCGAGAGCGGCTGACCGCTCCAGCGTGCCCGTGATTCGGTGCACACGCTGCGTATGACACGCCCGACCTCGTGGCAAGGAAATGCCGTGGGAACTGGGCGGAAAGCTCGAATGGCCGCGGTGTGAACAACGACGCCGCAAACGAATTACAGACATGAAGTTCCAGACACCTGGTTACTAAAAGGAAAGCCGGTCTATGCCAACCATCAACCAGCTGGTCCGCAAGGGTCGCCGCGACAAGGTCTCCAAGACCAAGACTGCGGCCCTGAAGGGGAGCCCGCAGCGTCGTGGCGTGTGCACTCGCGTGTACACCACGACCCCGAAGAAGCCGAACTCCGCGCTGCGTAAGGTCGCGCGTGTTCGCCTGACCAGCGCGGTCGAGGTCACGGCGTACATCCCCGGTGAGGGCCACAACCTGCAGGAGCACTCGATGGTGCTCGTTCGCGGCGGTCGTGTGAAGGACCTCCCGGGTGTGCGCTACAAGATCATCCGCGGCTCGCTCGACACCCAGGGCGTGAAGAACCGCAAGCAGGCTCGCAGCCGTTACGGCGCCAAGAAGGAGAAGAGCTGATATGCCACGCAAGGGCCCCGCACCCAAGCGTCCGCTGATCAACGACCCGGTCTACGGGTCCCCGCTGGTCACTCAGCTGGTCAACAAGATCCTGCTGGACGGCAAGAAGTCCACCGCCGAGCGCATCGTCTACGGTGCCCTCGAGCAGGCGCGCGAGAAGACCGGCACCGATCCGGTCGTCACCCTCAAGCGCGCGCTGGACAACGTCAAGCCCGCCCTCGAGGTGAAGCCTCGTCGTGTCGGTGGCGCCACCTACCAGGTGCCGGTCGAGGTCCGTCCGGGCCGCTCCAACACCCTCGCGCTGCGCTGGCTGGTCAACTACTCCCGCGCGCGTCGTGAGAAGACCATGATCGAGCGTCTGGCCAACGAGCTGCTCGACGCCAGCAACGGTCTGGGCGCTTCGGTGAAGCGTCGCGAGGACACCCACAAGATGGCCGAGTCCAACCGGGCGTTCGCGCACTACCGCTGGTGATTCGAAGCCCGGCTCTCCGAAGCTCTTTCGGCGATCCGGGCCCCGAGTCGCTGTCCGGCGTGGCACCTACGCGCCGCGCCGGGCGTTGACACAGTGATGACCGCTGGAGAAGCCAGGGTCGTTCCCGAAGTTCCCAACTAGCACCGAGCGGGGAAGATTTCCGTGGCACAGGAAGTGCTCACAGACCTGAACAAGGTCCGCAACATCGGCATCATGGCCCACATCGATGCGGGTAAGACGACCACTACCGAACGCATCCTCTTCTACACCGGCATCACGTACAAGATCGGTGAAGTTCATGATGGCGCCGCCACCATGGACTGGATGGCGCAGGAACAGGAACGCGGCATCACGATCACGTCGGCCGCGACGACCTGTTACTGGAACAACAACCAGATCAACATCATCGACACCCCCGGGCACGTCGACTTCACCGTCGAGGTGGAGCGTTCGCTCCGCGTCCTCGACGGCGCCGTCGCGGTGTTCGACGGTAAAGAGGGCGTCGAGCCGCAGTCCGAGCAGGTGTGGCGTCAGGCCGACAAGTACGACGTGCCGCGCATCTGCTTCGTCAACAAGATGGACAAGCTCGGTGCGGACTTCTACTTCACCGTGCAGACCATCAAGGACCGCCTGGGCGCGCGCCCGCTGGTGATCCAGCTGCCGATCGGCGCCGAGGACACCTTCGAGGGCATCGTCGACCTGGTCGAGAACAACGCCAAGGTGTGGCGTGGTGAGACCAAGCTCGGCGAGCAGTACGAGGTCGTCGAGATCCCGGCCGATCTCCAGGAGAAGGCCGCGCAGTACCGCCAGGAGCTGCTCGAGACCGTCGCCGAGTCCGACGAGGCGCTGCTCGAGAAGTTCTTCGGTGGCGAGGAGCTCTCCCTCGAGGAGATCAAGGGCGCCATCCGCAAGATGACCGTCAACTCCGAGCTCTACCCGGTGCTGTGTGGTTCGGCGTTCAAGAACAAGGGCGTTCAGCCCATGCTCGACGCCGTCGTGGACTACCTTCCGACCCCGCTGGACGTCGAGTCCGTGCAGGGCCACGTGCCCAACAAGGAAGAGGAAGTCCTCACCCGCAAGCCGTCTTCGGACGAGCCGTTCGCGGCGCTGGCGTTCAAGATCGCCACGCACCCGTTCTTCGGCAAGCTGACCTACGTGCGCGTGTACTCGGGCAAGGTCGACTCCGGCGCCCAGGTCATGAACGCGACCAAGGGCAAGAAGGAGCGTCTGGGCAAGCTGTTCCAGATGCACTCGAACAAGGAGAACCCGGTTCCCGAGGCCGTGGCCGGCCACATCTACGCGGTCATCGGTCTGAAGGACACCACCACCGGCGACACCCTGTGCGATCCGCAGAACCAGATCGTGCTCGAGTCCATGACCTTCCCGGACCCGGTTATCCAGGTCGCGATCGAGCCGAAGACCAAGGCCGATCAGGAGAAGCTGGGCTCGGCGATCCAGAAGTTCGCCGAAGAGGATCCGACCTTCAATGTGAAGCTGGATCAGGAGACCGGCCAGACCATCATCGGTGGTATGGGCGAGCTCCAGCTCGACATCTACGTGGACCGCATGAAGCGCGAGTTCAAGGTCGAGGCGAACATCGGCAAGCCGCAGGTCGCGTACCGCGAGACCATCACCAAGCCGGTCGAGAAGCACGAGTACACCCACAAGAAGCAGACCGGTGGCTCGGGCCAGTTCGCCCGCGTGATCATCGCTCTGGCCCCGCTGGTCGATGCCGAGGACGGCGCGACCTACGAGTTCCAGAACAAGGTCACCGGTGGTCGCGTTCCGCGTGAGTACATCCCTTCGGTGGATGCCGGCATCCAGGACGCCATGCAGTACGGCGTGCTCGCGGGCTTCCCGTTGGTGAACGTGAGCGCCTCGCTGCTCGACGGCGCCTACCACGAGGTCGACTCCTCGGAAATGGCGTTCAAGATCGCGGGCGCCATGGCCCTCAAGGAAGCGGCCCGCAAGGCCGGTCCGGTGATCCTCGAGCCGCTCATGGCGGTGGAGGTCACCACGCCCGAGGACTACATGGGCGAAGTGATCGGCGACCTGAATTCCCGCCGTGGCCAGATCCAGGCCATGGAGGAGCGCAGTGGTGCCCGTGTCGTCAAGGCGCTGGTTCCGCTTTCGGAGATGTTCGGTTACATCGGTGACCTGCGGTCCAAGACCCAGGGCCGGGCGAACTTCTCCATGGTGTTCAATTCGTACGCAGAGGTTCCGGCCAATGTGTCGAAGGAGATCATCGCCAAGGCGACCGGAGAGTAATCAGCGCGCCCGGGTAACCGGGCACGGTGTGACCTCGATCGGTTTTCTGATCGACCCCCAGTTATTCAAACCTGCACTGCTGCAAAAAAGCACGCACTAACTAGTCCAGGAGGACCACAGTGGCGAAGGCGAAGTTCGAGCGGACGAAGCCCCACGTCAACATCGGCACCATCGGTCACGTCGACCATGGCAAGACCACGCTGACCGCGGCGATCACCAAGGTGCTGGCTGACACCTACCCGGACGTGAACGCTGCGTTCGCGTTCGACCAGATCGACAAGGCGCCGGAGGAGAAGGCTCGTGGTATCACGATCAACATCTCCCACGTCGAGTACCAGACCGAGAAGCGTCACTACGCCCACGTAGACGCCCCCGGCCACGCCGACTACATCAAGAACATGATCACCGGTGCCGCCCAGATGGACGGCGCGATCCTGGTCGTGGCCGCCACCGACGGCCCGATGCCCCAGACCCGTGAGCACGTGCTGCTCGCCCGTCAGGTCGGCGTGCCCTACATCCTGGTCGCGCTGAACAAGGCCGACATGGTCGACGACGACGAGATCCTCGAGCTGGTCGAGATGGAGGTCCGCGAGCTGCTGGCCTCGCAGGAGTTCGACGAGGATGCCCCCGTCGTGCGCGTCTCCGGCCTGAAGGCCCTCGAGGGCGACCCGAAGTGGGCCGCCTCGGTTCTCGAGCTCATGAACGCCGTCGACGAGTCGATCCCGGACCCGGTCCGTGAGACCGACAAGCCCTTCCTGATGCCGATCGAGGACGTCTTCACGATCACCGGTCGTGGCACCGTCGTCACCGGTCGCATCGAGCGCGGTGTGGTCAACGTGAACGAGGAAGTCGAGATCGTCGGCATCCGCGAGAAGTCGCAGAAGACCACCATCACCGGTGTCGAGATGTTCCGCAAGCTGCTGGACCAGGGCCAGGCGGGCGACAACGTCGGTCTGCTGGTTCGTGGTCTGAAGCGTGACGACGTCGAGCGTGGTCAGGTCGTCGTGAAGCCGGGCACCACCACCCCGCACACCGAGTTCGAGGGCCAGGCGTACATCCTGTCGAAGGACGAGGGCGGCCGCCACACCCCGTTCTTCAACAACTACCGCCCGCAGTTCTACTTCCGTACCACGGACGTGACCGGCGTCGTTACCCTCCCCGAGGGCACCGAGATGGTCATGCCCGGCGACAACACCGAGATGAGCGTCAAGCTGATCCAGCCGGTCGCCATGGACGAGGGCCTGCGTTTCGCGATCCGTGAGGGTGGCCGCACCGTCGGTGCCGGTCGCGTCACCAAGATCATCAAGTGATTTGATCCCCTGAATCACTGATCAGGGCCGTTCCCTTCGGGGAGCGGCCCTTTTCGCTTGTCCGGGGACGGTTTTCGCGCTGCGGGGCGGTTACTCGCGGGTGTGCTGCTCGCGCTCGGCGGCGGTGCGGGTATCGAATTTCGGCCGCCCCCGGTCATCGAGCCAATCGTGTACGGCGGTGCCCGCGACCATGCCGTCGCTACCCGGCAGCACGGTGTGCGGACGGCCGTCCTCGTAGGATTCGGCCATCCGCCGCGCCTGCTCCCGATGCTCGGGCAGCACCTCGGGCTCGGGGAGGGCGGTGGTTTCGGCGGGTGGGGCGGTGGTTTCGGCGGGTGGGGCGGCCGGGCGCCCCGCGTTCGTCCCGCCTGCGGGGTCGATCGGCTCGGCGCCGTCTTCCGGTGCCGGTTCCGAATCTCTGTGCGCTGGTTCGTCGAATGCGGTCATGATGTCGGCCTGCCCGGATCCGCCCCGGGAAAACCGCTGCCGGGCGGGTGTTGCCCGACCGTGTCAATCGCGCCGAATTCGCTCGGGCCGTGGCAGACCGGCGGGCTAGTTCTCGGTGAGTTCGTGGTCCGCGCGCGGTGTTTCAGGGCGCCGGGACGGCGCTGAATTCCCCGGTGCCGGTCGCTCCGAGTAGTCGGCCGGAGTCGAAAGCGGCTGCGGCGTAGGGTAGTTCGGCAGCCCGGCCGCTGGCCAGGACGCGGACCGTTCCGGCGCCCGCGGCGGGTCTGCCGAGTGCGTCGATGCGGCGCAGGGTCTGGGCCGCGACGGCTTCGGCGCTGTCGAAGACCCGGATGCCGGCCGGTAGCGCGGCCAGGATGTCGTCCAGGACCAGGGGGTAGTGGGTGCAGCCCAGGACGATGCCCTCGGTGTCGGGCGGGGTGCGTTCGGCGGCGCCGGCGATGGCTTCGGCGATGGCGGGCAGGTCGCCGCGGTCGATCGCGTCGGCGAGGCCGTGGCAGGCGACGCCGGTGATGTCGGCGCTGCCGCCGAAGCGGGCGATCAGGTCGGCCTGGTAGGCGCTGGCGGTGGTGGCGGCGGTGGCCCAGACCGCGACCGTGCGGCAGGCGGCGGCGGCCGGCTTGATGGCGGGCACGGTGCCGATGACCGGAATTTCCGGGCCGACGGCGGCGCGCACCGGCTCCAGGGCCGAGACGCTCGCCGTATTGCACGGCAGCACAATGACTTCCGCGCCTTCACGCAGCGAGGTGCGCACGGTGTCGAGCACACGGTCGATGACCCACCGCTCGGGCTTGGGCCCCCACGGCGCACCGTCGGGATCCATTTGCAGCAGCAGGTCGATATCGGGCCGCAGCTTCCGCAACCACGCCCCGGTGGGCAGTAACCCCAGTCCGGAATCAATGAGCGCGACGATCACACCCGCAACGGTAGTGAACACCCCGCCCGATTCGCGAACCGTGGTCCCGTGACCCGCCGCCCCACCCCTCGTGACCTGGCCCGATATCGGTTCGGGCCGAAAGGTGAAGCCCGATGATCCGGTTCCGGGCCGGTTCAGGAGACCGGCTGCGCGGCCTCGGCGAGCTGTCCGCGCATCTTCATGACCTTGCCGGTCATGCCGGCGCCGACCACCGCGACGAGCGTGCCCGCCCGGAACAGGTGGGCCAGGAACTTGCGTCCCTTGTCCTCCACGATCTGCACGTCGTCGGCGAGCGCGGGCACGCCCAGCACCTGGATCTTGGTGTCGTACTGGTCGCTCCACACGTAGGGAACACGCACGGCGGCAGGCGCTTCGGCGCCCAGCATGGCGGCGACGAGCAGCTGCGCCTGTTCCCCGGCGTTGGTCCAGTGCTCGACCCGCTTGGTACGCCCGTCGTCCAGCAGCCAGGCCGCGACGTCGCCGGCGGCCCAGACGTCCGGGGTGGCGGTGCGCCCGGTCGCGTCGGTGCGGACGCCGCCGCCGTCGGCGGGATCCAGCAGGTCGATGCCGGAGTCGGCGAGCCATTCGGTGACCGGGGTCGAGCCCACGCCCACCACGACGAGGTCGGCGTCGATCTCGGTGCCGTCGGTCAGCCGCACCCCGCGCACGGTGTCGTCCGCGGTGAGCAGCTCGCTCACCCCGGCTCCGCAGCGCACGTCCACGCCCTCCTCGCGGTGCATCCGGGCCACGAGCTCCCCGATCCGCTCGCCCAGCGCGGCGTACAGGGGAGTGGGCTGCGGTTCGACGAGCACCGTCTCCAGCCCTTGCGCCCGGAAGCTCGCCGCGAGTTCGCAGCCGATGAATCCGGCGCCGATGATGACCGCGCGCCGCGCGCTGCCCAGGTGCTCGCGGAGTCCGGCGGCGTCGTCGTGGCTGCGCAGCACGTGGACCCCGCGCACGTCGGGGAAGCTCGGAATGCGCCGGGGCCGCAGGCCGGTGGCGATGACGAGCCGGTCGTAGCCGATCTCGGCGCCGTCGTCGAGCCGTACCCGTCGCGCCGCGGTGTCCACGCCGGTGGCGGTGACCCCGAGTCGCAGGTCGATGCCCTTTTCCTCGAAGAATTCGGCGGGCCGCAGCGCGGTGTCGTCGATCTCGCCGCGAATGAACTGTTTGGACAGCGGCGGCCGGTCGTACGGCGCGTGTTCTTCCGCGCCGATCAGGGTCACTCGCCCCTCGTAACCTGCGCGGCGCAGTTCTTCGGCGGTGCGGAGACCCGCCAGCCCGGCACCGACAATTAGAACGTGTTCTACCGACAACGACATAGGGCAACCTTAGTCGTTCGGCAGGTCCCGTGCCGCTGTGTCACGCGCCACATTCAACTAGCCGCTGAATCGTAGCCGAGACTTTATTGATCGGGCGGTCAGTCAGCGTAGAACGGAAATCAGAACATATTCTCAGCCCTAGGAGGCACCCATGTTCACCGAGAGCCGCGTTCAAGACGTTGTGGCTGTCGTACTCGGCGTCATCGCCGCGTTGTCACCCCTCTGGGTCGCTCATAGCGACAATGCACAGTGGTCCCTTATCGTTGGAGGCGTGCTCATCGCCCTGATCGGTCTGGGTCACGCCGCCAAGAAGGTCGGCGCCGCCGCCGACTACGCCTTGGTTCTGGTCGGCGCCCTGCTCTTCGTCTCGCCGTGGGTGCTGGACTTCGACTCCTACAGCGGCGCAACCTGGACCGCCTGGGTGGCCGGCGGCGTGACCGCCGTGCTCGCCCTGGTCGCGCTGCCCGCGGTGTCGGATCGACTGGGCGCGGTGACGCGCCGCTGATGCAGATGCACCGGCCCCAGGGAGCGGGGCGTCGCCGGAGTAAGAAAATCGACGGCGACGCCCGTCAGCTCATCCTGGACGCCGCGGAATCCCTTTTCGCGGCACAGGGTTTCGATGCGACCCCGACGGCCGCGATCGCGGCTGGGGCCGGTGTTCCCAAGGGACTCGTCTTCTACTACTTTCCGACCAAGGACGCGATTCTGTCGGCCCTGATGGCCGAGCGCGTGCCGCCGCATCCCATCGATGACATCGAATCCGTCGTCGCCCCCGGTGATCCGGCGAAGAGTCTGGTGAATCTCGATGCCGCGCTGAATCTGCGCGATCATCACTCCTCCGTCCTGCGGGTCATCATGTGGCGCGAGGCCGACACCCATCCCGATGTGCGAAAGCAATTGCGCCATATGCGCGATCAGTTGCTGGAGATCACCGCGCGCGTGCTGCAGGCCAGCGCGCCCGGCCCGGTGCGGCCCGGCACCCTGCGGGCCTGCGCCTCGGCGTGGGTGTCGGCGATGCTCGCCATCGCCAGCACCGATCGGCTGCGGACCCTGGACGGTCTGCAGAACGGTGACGAGATGCTCGATGTGGCCCAGGTGGTGGCCGCGGGCATGACCCAAATGGGCTGACGCAGGTCAGCCCTGCATTTCGGATCTGGGCGGCGTGTCTTCCACATTTCCGGGCGATCGCTAGCAGACTCGTGGGGTTCGTAATAGCTGAGTGTTCGCTATACGCCCTGGAGGACCGATGAAGGCTGGCCGAATACTCAGCGTGCTCGGTATCGCGAGCACGCTGATCCTGGGCTGCACCATCACCACGGCCGCAGCCGAACCCGCTTATCCCGCACCGGATCCCGATCCGTTCTACGCCGCACCGGCGAACATCGCGGACTACGAGCCCGGCGACGTGCTCGCGGTCCGCGCCATGCCGCCGCTCCCGCTGTTCCCCGCGACCACCTTCACCCTGGTCAAATTCCGTTCCACCAATTCCCAGGGCGGTCCGATCGCGGCCACCACCACGGTGCTGACTCCGCAGGAGCACCGTCCGGGTGGCCCGCTGCTGTCCTACCAGCACATCATCAACGGCTTGGGTGCTGAGTGCGCGGTCTCCCGGGTGCTGTTCACCGCGGATCCGAATCTCGCGGTGCGCGAGGCCCCGGTGCTCAACGTGGCGCTGCGGCGCGGCTGGTCGGTGGCGCTGCCGGATCATCTGGGCCCGCAATTCGCCTATGGCGCGGCACGTTTGGGCGGCCAGATCACCCTGGACGGGGTGCGCGCCGCCCAGCGCGTCGGCGAACTGGGCCTCGCGCAGAGCCCGGTGGTGATGGCCGGGTACTCCGGCGGCGGCATGGCCACCGCCTGGGCGGCCGCGCTGGCGCCGACCTACGCGCCGGAACTGACGCTCGCCGGGGCGGCCTACGGCGGCGTCCCGATGAATCTGCTGACCATGGTGCGCGCGCTGGGCACCTCCTCCCATCCGGCCTTCGGCCTGGCCATGGCCGCGGCCATCGGGCTGGAGCGCGAGTACCCGGATCGTCTGCCGCTGAGTACGCAATTGAACACGCGCGGCCTGGCCCTGCGGGACGCCATGGCCAACGGCTGCACCAACGAGATCATGGCGCTCGGCGCGGGGAAGAGCGCGCCGGAGCTGGCGGCGAGCATGTCGCTGCTGGAGAGCCCGGACGCCTGGTCGGTGGTGGAGGCGAACAGCCTGCAGCTCTACGGCGGCGTGCCGGAAATACCGGTGTTCGAATGGCATTCGCCCACGGACCCCTTGATTCCGGTGGACGCCATCATCGACACCAATCGCCGGTATTGCGCCGCGGGTGCGCGATTGCAGATGGACCAGAACATCTCACCCGAACATCTCTCCGCCGCGGTGCTGGGCATGCCCGCCGCCCTGGCCTGGGTCGATGCCCGTTTCCGGGGTGAACCCGCGCCGTCGAATTGCCATTCGGTGTAAATGCCCCAATACCGTTGCTCATGAATCGCTTTCGCCTCGCCGCGGCCCGGTGTGACGGTCTGCACCGTGGCCGCGGGAAGGGGTGTGCCGCACCCGCCGAAGTGTGCGACCCGAGTCGCACGGCGGGGTGCGGAGCGGTAAGAATGGCGGCCATGGATGCCGAATTCACCACCGGTTTGGGCTCGTCCCTGAACTCGCGTCAGGACAGCTACCGTTTGACCAATCCGGAGACTTCGGGTCCGGGCTCCGCCTCGCACCCCGTGCTCACCGGTGACACCGGCGCGCACGCCACCCTCGGCCGCACCAGCCTCGATCAGCCCGAGCAGCCGTTGCAGTGGTCCGCGCCGCCGGTGCGCCGGAGTGTGCCGGAAGTCTCGGAGGGCAGGCTCTCCGGTGGCAACGGGCTGCCCAATCGCACTGCCGGTGAGCTGGATTCCCGCTTCGAAGCGCCGCCCCGCACCACGTCGGACCACGGCGCCACCTCGGAGCCCAGGTCCTACGGCGCCACCTCGGAGCCCAGGTCCTACGGCACCACCTCGGAGCCCGGGTCCTACGGCGCCGCTCCGGAATCCGGCGGATACGGCGCCACCACCGGTTCTGCTTCGCTGCGAACAGGTTCGGCTTCGCTGCGCACCGGCTCCGACCCGCAGTCCGATCGCTATCGCATCACCGGCGATCCGGCCGTGAACGGATATCGCCCGGGCACGGAACCGGAGGCGAACGGCTTCCACCCGACCCCCGGTTCGGGCCTCGAGGCCTATCGCCTCACCCCCGATCCGGAGGTGAGCCCCTACCGCACGACCGCTGAGCCGGAATCGAATTCGCGCTGGACGACCACCGATCCCGGCGTGAATTCCAATCGGACAACCGGCGACCCGGAAGTGAATCCGTATCGCACGACGGCCGATTCGGAGGTGAATTCGTACGGCACAACCGGTGAGCCCGCGATGAGCCCGTACGGCACAACCGATGACTCCGGTCTCAATTCGTACCGTACAACCGGTGATCCGGCCGTGAATTCGCGCCGGACCATTACCGGCCCCGGCGTGAATTCGTATCGCACCACCGGTGAGCCGGGCGCGAGCTCGTATCGCGCCGAGACCGATTCGGAGGTGAGTTCGTACCGGACCACCGGTGAGCCGGGCGTGAATTCGTACCGGATAAACGGTGAGCCGGTGGCGAATCCGTACCGGTCCACATCCGACCCGGAGGTCAATTCCCATCGGCCGACACCGGATTCGGGTGCGAGCTCGTTCGGTACGACCGCCGAGCCCGAGGTCAACTCGCACCGCACAACCGGCGAGCCGGTGGTGAATTCCTATCGGCCCACGTCCGAGCCGGACGTCAACACCTTCCGGACAACATCCGAGCCGGACGTGAATTCGTACCGGACGACTTCAGAGACCGTCGCGGGCTCGTACCGGACAACCGGCGAGCCCGGCGTGAATTCCTACCGCACGTCCTCCGATCCGGACACCGGTGCCTTCGGGACAACGTCCGAGCCGGACGTGAATTCGTACCGGACGACTTCCGAACCCGATGCGAACCCGTACCGGACGACCGCCGACCCCGGCGTGAATTCCTATCGGACGACATCGGAGCCGGACGCCGGTGTGTTCGGGACAACGTCCGAGCCCGATGCGAACCCGTACCGGACGACCGCCGACCCCGGCGTGAATTCCTATCGGACGACATCGGAGCCGGACGCCGGTGTGTTCGGGACAACGTCCGAGCCCGATGCGAACCCGTACCGGACGACCGCCGACCCCGGCGTGAATTCCTACCGCACGACCTCCGAGCCGGACGCCGACGGCTATCGGGCGACCCCCGATCCGGGGGCGAATCCCTACCGCCCCACGCCGGATCAGGAAGTCGACACCTACCGCATCAAGCCGGATCCGGTGGCCAGGGCCTTCCGCACCACCACCGGTCCGGAACTCTCCGTGTCGCGCCCGGCGGCCGCGCCCGCGGTCAACGGCTTCCGGCTACCGTCGGATCCCGACGCGTCCGCGGCTCGCCCCGTATCGGAATTCGCCGCCGTGACAGTACAACCGGCCCCCGTGGTGAGCACCGGCCGCCGGGCCGCGCCCGAGACGGAAGCGCCCGCGCGCCTGCCCGAGCTCGCACCGGAGCCCGCGCCGGCGTCCACGTCGCGCCGTGCCGCGGCGGAGCCCGTGGTCACCCTCGCCCCCGTATCACTGCGTGCCGCTGCCCCAGATCCCGACGCCGCGCCGGCGTCGGGAGCGCGACGTGCGTTGCCGGACAGCGAGATCGACGCCACCCTGCTCGGCGCGTTGACGGATGTGGAAGTCGCGCCCGCCGCCGCGCCGCGGCGCGCCGCCTCGGATTCCGAGGTCGCGCCCGCGACGTCACATCGTGCCGTGGATTCCGAGGTCGCATCCGACGCCGCGTCGCGCCGTGCCGTGGATTCCGGGGCGGCATCCGGTGCGGTGTCGCGTCGTGCCGTGGATTCCGAGGCGGCATGGCCAGCATGAACTCGGTGTTCTGGAACGACGCGATCGTCTTGCCGAACTGCTTGCGGTCCTTGGTGTAGGCGAT